>JALYFY010000367.1 GCA_030777385.1 Pseudomonadota bacterium
CTGCTCTCCTCCCTGGACATGGCCGACGATGCGGCTCTCGATTCGGAGGACGAGGAGAACGAGGACGAGAACGAATCCGAGCAGCAGGAGCAGCAGGGCGAGGGCGAGGCGGAGCAGGAAAGCCAAGGCGACCGGGCCGAGGTGGAGGTCAGCGAGGACGCAAGCGACGAGTTGGAGGACGGCGCCACGGAGGAGGCTGACGGTCCCTCCGGCGAGTTGCCCGAGGAATCGGAGGAGGCCGATTCCGACGAAGCCGGCGAGTCTTGGCGTCCGCCGTCGCGCTCCAACGAGGCGCGGGGTCCCGACTACAAGGCGTTCAGCCAGAAATTCGACGAGATGATCCATGCGGAGGATCTGTGCGACGCGGACGAGCTGACGCGGCTTCGCGCCTATCTCGACAAGCAGCTCGCCCATCTCCAGGGCGTTGTCGGCCGCCTGGCCAATCGCCTGCAGCGCCGCCTGATGGCGCAGCAGAACCGGTCCTGGGAGTTCGATCTCGAAGAAGGGACGCTCGATCCCGTGCGGCTGCCCCGCATCATCATGGATCCGTACCAGCCCCTGAGCTTCAAGCAGGAGCAGGACACCAATTTCCGCGATACGGTGGTGACGCTGCTCCTCGACAATTCCGGCTCCATGCGCGGGCGCCCCATCACGGTGGCGGCCACCTGCGCCGATATTCTTGCCCGGACGCTTGAGCGCTGCGGCGTGAAGGTGGAAATCCTCGGCTTCACAACCCGCGCCTGGAAGGGCGGGCAGGCCCGCGAGACGTGGCTGCAGGCGGGCAAGCCCGCCAATCCCGGCCGCCTGAACGATCTGCGCCACATCATCTACAAGTCGGCGGACGCGCCTTGGCGGCGTGCGCGCAAAAATCTCGGGCTGATGATGCGCGAGGGACTGCTCAAGGAAAATATCGATGGCGAGGCCCTCGATTGGGCGCACAAGCGCCTGCTGGGGCGGCCCGAGCAGCGGCGCATCCTGATGGTGATCTCGGACGGTGCGCCGGTGGACGATTCGACCTTGTCGGTCAATCCCGGCAATTACCTGGAGCGGCGCCTGCGCTTCATCATCAACGAGATCGAGACCCGCTCTCCCGTGGAACTCATCGCCATCGGCATCGGCCATGACGTGACGCGCTATTACCGCCGTGCCGTGACCATCGTGGACGCGGAGGAGCTCGGCGGCGTGATGACCGAGAAGCTGGCGGAGCTCTTCGAGGAGAACGCCGCGCCCCCGACCCGCGGCACGGCACCCCGGCGCAAGGCTCGCGCTTGAGGCTCACCCGGCGCAACTTCCTCGTCGGCGGCGGTGCCGCCGCCGCAGCCCTCACCTGTGCGGGCGTTGCCCTGGCGCAGCGCCCGCAGGCCTTCGGGGGCGCAACCTCGATCAAGGTCGAGGCGCAGCCCATCAGCCGCCTCTCCACCACCGACCCCGACCGCACCCGCTTCGGAGCCGTGCTGTTCCGGTCAGGGGTCGACCTCAGATCCCCGGTCTCTGCCTTTGGCGGCTTCTCCGGACTTTGGCGGTCAGGCGAAGGGCGGGACATCATTGCCCTTGCGGACAATGCCCAGTGGCTGAAGGCTCGCATCGAGACGGCAGATGGGCGGCTTGCAGGGCTTTCCGGCACCGTGCTGTCGCCCCTGCTGTTGAGCAGCGGCACGCCCCTGCGGCGCTCGCGCTTCTACGACACGGAGAGCCTCGTCCTCTCGGCAAACGCAGCCTTTGTCGGCGTGGAGCGCAACCACGCGATCATCCGCTTCGAACGCAGCAGCACAGGCGGTCTGGTCCGGGGTGTTCCCATGCCCGTTCCGGAAAAGATGAGAGATCTGCCGAGCAATGGCGGCCTGGAGGCCATCGGCATCGCACCTCAGCGCTCGGCGTTAGCCGGTGCTCTGATTGGGCTTGCGGAAGGCGGTCGCGGCTTCATTCTCACCGGTCCCCGATCCGGCACCTTCGAGGTGGCTCGTTCCGGAGGATACGATACAACCGACCTGGCCTTCCTGCCCGATGGCGATGTGGTGATCCTTGAGCGCCGCTTCTCGCTGTTCGGAGGCTTCGGATGCCGCCTTCGCCGGATCGAGGCAGCCTCGATCAAGCCGAATGCCGAGGTGGACGGCGAGGTGATCTACGAGAGCGAAGCCTCGCATCAGATGGACAACATGGAAGGTCTGGCGGTCCACCGGGAGGGAAGCGAAGTTGTTCTGAGCCTGATCTCGGACAACAATTTCAGCGCTCTGCAGAGAACGTTGTTGCTGGAATTTTCGCTCGTCGAATAGCACGATGGAAGATGCTGCCGCTTCCATGCGCATCTGCCCCTTTTCTCGCCACCCTCTGCCTGCCTGTATCCCTTGGTACTGCTTGAAGTCCCACGATTTAGGCAACTAAGCTTTCATGGTGCGGGCCTGGCACAAATCTTTGCACCAGGTGTTTGCTTGAAGAGGCTTGAGGAGACCCGGTGGCGGCACACGCGATCTTCGATGAGATGAACGGCCATGACGGTCAGAGCAGGGATGCCTACCGCATCCTTCAGGACTGGCTGAAATCCGCGCCGCCGCAATTGCTGGAACATCGCCGCGAGGAGGCGGAGCTTTTCTTCCGCCGGGTCGGCATCACGTTTGCGGTCTACGGCAACACGGAAGCGGAAGAGCGGCTGATCCCGTTCGACATCATTCCCCGCATCCTGTCAGGACAGGAGTGGGCCCGCCTCTCGCGCGGCCTCGAACAGCGGGTCAAGGCCCTCAACATGTTCCTGAAGGACATTTACGGGCCGCGGGAGATCCTCCGCGCCGGGATCGTCCCGCCGGAACTCGTCTATCTCAATCCCTATTACCGCCCGCAGATGCACGGTCTGTCGCTCAACAGCGACATCTACGTGCAGGTGGCCGGCATCGATATCGTCCGGGTCGACGACCAGGATTTCTATGTGCTCGAGGATAACCTTCGCACCCCGTCCGGCGTCTCCTACATGCTGGAGAACCGGGAGGTGATGATGCGCCTCTTTCCCGAGCTTGTGGGCATGCAGCGCATCCGGCCCATCGAGAACTACGTGGACGAGCTGCTGGGAACGCTTAAATCCGTGGCGCCGTCGAGCAGCCCCTGGGATCCCACCGTCGTTCTTCTCACGCCCGGCTCCCTCAACTCCGCCTATTACGAGCACAGCTTCCTGGCCGACCGCATGGGCGTTGAGCTGGTCGAGGGGCGCGATCTCTTCGTGCGCGACGAGATGGTCTACATGCGCACGACCGAGGGGCCGAAGCGCGTCGACGTGATCTACAGCCGCATCGACGACGACTTCCTCGACCCCCTGGTCTTCCGTCCCGATTCGGCTCTCGGCGTGCCGGGGCTCATCGCTGCGTATCGGGCCGGCAACGTTGCCATCGCCAATGCGCCGGGCACAGGAGTTGCCGACGACAAGGCCATGTACTCTTACGTGCCGGACATCGTGCGCTTCTATATGGGCGAGGAGCCGATCCTCAAGAACGTGCCAACCTGGCGCTGCCGCGAGCGGGAGTCGCTCTCCTATGTCGTCGATAATTTGCACGAACTCGTCGTCAAGGAGGTGAACGGCTCGGGCGGCTACGGCATGCTCGTGGGCCCGCATGCCACGAAGGAGACGTGTGAGAATTTCAAGTCCCGGGTTTTGGCTGCGCCCGACAACTACATCGCGCAGCCGACGCTCGCTCTGTCCACGAGCCCCGTCTTCACGGAAAAGGGCCTTGCGCCACGCCATGTGGACCTGCGCCCCTTCGTCCTGACCGGCCGGGACGGTGTGCGGCTCGTGCCGGGCGGGCTTACCCGCGTCGCGCTGAAGGAAGGCTCCCTCGTGGTCAATTCGAGCCAGGGCGGCGGCACGAAGGACACCTGGGTCTTAAGCGAATGAGAGGGGAGCGTTTGTTGTGCTGAGCCGTGATGCTGATAGCCTCTTCTGGCTCTCCCGCTATGTGGAGCGGGCCGAGAACACCGCCCGCATCCTCGATGTCGCCTATCGGATGGCCTCCATGCCGATCTCCTATAACGGCGTGGAAACCAACGAATGGGAATCCGCCCTCATCACGGCCGGCAGCGTCGATGCGTTCCGGGCGGTTTATGATGAGGCTAGCCCTGAGAACGTGATCGAGTTCCTGGCCTTTTCCGAGGCGAACCCGTCGAGCATCCAGAACTGCTTCGACACGGCCCGGCAGAATGCCCGCTCGGTGCGAAGCGCGCTGACCTCGGAGATGTGGGAGGCCATCAACTCCGCCTGGCTCGATCTGCGCCGCTACAAGGCGCGGAAGATCAAGGTGGAGGATCTGCCCCGGTTCCTGAACCTGGTGAAGGAGGCCTCGCTTCGCTATGACGGCTCCGCCATGCGGACCATGCTGCGCAACGATGCCTACTGGTTCTCGAGGCTCGGCCTCTACATCGAGCGGGCCGACAACACCGCCCGGGTGCTCGACGTGAAGTACCATGTGCTCCTGCCGCAGGATGCGGAGGTCGGCGGCGGCATCGATTACTATCAATGGGCCGCCATCCTCCGGTCGGTCTCGGCTCTCGTGAGCTATCAATGGGTCTATCACCAGAATCTGCGGCCTTGGCTGGTGGCGGATCTCCTGATCCTGCGCGAGGAGATGCCGCGCTCGCTCGCCGCCTGCTACGGCGCGCTCTCCCGCCACCTGGACGACATTTCCCACCGCTACGGCAAGGCGGGCTCCGCGCAGCGTCAGGCGCGGGCGACCCATGCCCGCCTGACGAACCGGAACATCGACGACATCTTCCAGCACGGGCTGCATGAATTTCTGGAGGAGTTTGTCGCCGACAACAACCGCCTTGGGCTCGCCATCACCAACCAGTACCTGTGTTGACCCATGCGCATCCGGATCACCCACGAAACCGTCTACAGCTACAGCGAGCCCGCCAAGTCGGCGATCCAGCTCCTGCGGCTCACGCCGCGCGGCCATGAGGGGCAGACGGTTCTGTCCTGGACCATCGACATGGAGGGCGATGCCCGGCTCATGCGCCAGGAGGACTGGTACGGCAACATTATCCACAGCCTTTCCGTCTCGGGGCCCGTCAGCCAGATCACCTTGAAGGTCGCAGGCGAGATCGAGACCACGGACACTGCGGGCGTCATCCAGGGAGGGGTGGAGCGGTTTCCGGAGGTGTTCTACCTGCGGGAGACCCCCTTGAGCCGGGCCGACCCCACCATCCGTGAGTTTGCCGAGACCATGGCGGGTCACCTGTCCAGCCCCCTGGAGCAGAGCCATGCGCTCATGGCCGGGATCCAGGAGCGCCTGCAATTCGATACGGACGCGACGAGCGCGACCACGATTGCGTCCGACGCCTTCTCGGCAGGGCATGGAGTCTGCCAGGATTTCACGCATATCTTTCTGGCCGCCGCGCGCCATCTCAAGATCCCGGCGCGCTACGTCTCCGGCTATCTGCACAAGCCCGGCGAGGTGGAGCAGGGGGCAGGCCATGCCTGGGCCGAAGCCCATATTCCAGGTCTCGGTTGGGTGAGTTTCGACCCGGCAAATGCCATTTCCGCAACGGAACATTACGTCAGGCTTGCCATCGGGCTCGATTATCTTGATGCAGCCCCCGTTCGAGGAAGCTATTACGGTATTACCCGTGAAGCGCTCGACGTTCGATTGAGGATCGAAAGCGCCCGTCAAGCACAGGCGTGAGAATGGCCTCGACAACGCAGCAACTCGACCAGAAGGCTCCTGGAGGAACCCCCATGACGTATTGTGTCGGCATCCTCGTGCGCGACGGCCTTGTCATGGTCGCCGACACGCGCACCAATGCGGGCGTCGACAACATCGCGACCTTCCGCAAGCTGCACCTGTTCGAGAAACCCGGCGAGCGCATCCTGACGCTTGCCACTGCCGGCAATCTGTCGGCAAGCCAATCCGTCCTGTCGCTCCTGGCGGAGGGGCTCGAAAACCCCGAGACCGGCGAGATCGAGACGCTCCTGACCGTCTCCAGCCTGTTCAAGGCAGCCCAGCTCGTCGGCCGGGCCATCCGCCACGTCTATGCCACCGACGGGATCGAGATGGAAAAGCGCCACATGACGTTCGACGTCACCATGCTGCTTGGCGGGCAGATCGGGTCTGCGCCCATGCGGCTCTATCAGGTCTATGCGGCCGGTAATGCCATTGAGGCAACCCTCGATACACCTTTCCTCCAGATCGGGGAGCCGAAATACGGCAAGCCGATCCTGGACCGGGCGATCTCCCACGGCACGAGCCTCGTGGAGGCCCTGAAGCTGGGCCTCATCTCCATGGATTCGACGCTCAAGTCCAATCTCGGCGTCGGCCTGCCGATCGACATCGTGGTGGCCAAGCGCGATGGGCTGAAGGCAGGCGTGACCTACCGGATCCAGGAGGACGAGCCGTATTTCCGCGATCTGCGCGAGCGCTGGTCTGCGGCCTTGCGCGCGGCGCATCAGGCCATTCCCCACCCGCCCTATGCGGGGGATGCTCTCTGAAAAAGGTGGGACCGCCGATCAGGCGGCCCGCTGGAGCCTTGGGCGCATCAGCGCCAGGATGGCGCCGTAAGGTGCGATGGCAATGGCGGCAAGCGCCAGCTTCACCCCGTAATCGGCAAAGGCGAGATTCACCCACGGCAGGGCGATGCACTCGTCTGCGATCCCCGCTTGTCCCAACATCCCGCTGATCGTGAGCCCAAGGCCCGGCACGACGTCGCAGTAAAAGGCGAACGAGAAGAAGATGGCCGTGTCGAGGGCTGATGAGATGACGGACGACACGAAGGGCGGCAGCCACCAAGCCTTGTCACGCAGGCGGGCGAAGATGCCGATGTCGAGAAGCTGCGACACCAGGAAGGCGGCACCGGACGCGATGGCGATGCGCGGCGTGGCCAGAACGACGGATAGCGCCACCGCCAGCACGAAGCCCACATAGACGATCCGCCGGGCTCCCCGGGAGCCGAAGCGCCGGTTTGCCAGGTCGGTGACCAGGAACGAGAAGGGATAGCTGAAGGCGCCCCAGGTCAGGTAATCGCCCAGACCCCAATGGGTGAAGGGGTGCTGAACCAGGATGTTCGACGAGAGAACGACCAGGGTCATCGCGACAAGGGCGATGAAGAAGTCACGGCGGTCGAGCTTGGTCATGACAGACCCTTCATAACGGCTAAGCCTTGAGACAACGCAAAACGGGCGGCACCAGGGCCGCCCGCCAAGCAGATTTCCGAGGCGAATCGAGATTAGCTCGCAGCAGCGAGCTTCTTCTCGATCTCGCGCTTCACGCCCAGAGCGGTCGACGACAGCTCATCCGCCTTGGCCTTGGCCAGGAAGGCATCGAGGCCGCCGCGGTGCTCGACCGAGCGGAGCGCATTGGCGGAGATGCGCAGGCGCACGGAGCGCTGCAGGGTGTCAGACTGGAGCGTGACGTTGCAGAGGTTCGGCAGGAACTTCCGCTTCGTCTTGCGGTTCGAGTGGCTCACAAGGTGGCCACTCAGCACGGCCTTGCCGGTCAGTTCGCAACGGCGCGACATGGGTTCAATCCTATATCAAAAAGGGTCGCGGCTTCGATTTCGCGGGTTTGCTTCATCGCAGATCCCACGCGGCCGGACACCAGAAGTCCTTGGAAGGTGCGAGCCTATAGGCCAAAAAAGGGGAGCGCGTCAAGAATAGTGCGACGTCGCACCTCGTTTTTTTGCATCATCATGGCCATGATTTATTCTGAATCGCGTGCGATGCAATAAAATAGACTAACGGGAAAGCCCTATGCGCCTCATCGCTTCTGCTCTTGTGACCTTGGCTTTTGCCGGGATGGGCTCGTTCGCGCAAGCCCAGACTCTCAAGGTGACATACGACATCTCCCTGGCTGGCCTCCCGTTGGGCACAGCGGACCTGTCCTCGTCCTTCAACGGCTCGAAATACCAGATGACCGGGAAGGCGAAGCTGACCGGGCTCGCCATGGTCCTGACTGGTGGCAAGGGCGAAGCGGCAGCCTCGGGCTCGCTTGCTGGTGCGACGCCCCGCTCGGCAAATTTCGAGGTCGTGTCGAAAACTTCCGACAATCAGCGCAGCGTCCGCATGGGCTTGAAGGGGGGGCGCGTAGCCAATGTGGAGATCGATCCGCCCCTCGAGCCCAGGCCTGACCGTGTTCCGGTCAAGCCCGCCGACAAGAGAGGGGTCGTCGATCCCATGAGCGCGCTGCTCATGCCGGCTTTGGCCTCGAAGAACCTGACCGATCCGTCCAATTGCGACCGCACGATCCCGGTCTTCGACGGTGCATCCCGCATGAACGTGATCCTCACCTATGCGGAGACGAAAACCGTCCAGGTGCCGGGCTATTCCGGACCGGTTCTCGTCTGCAACGCCCGCTATGTGCCGATCTCCGGCCACCGGAGCGAGCGCCCGGCCACCAAGTTCATGCAGGAAAACCGCGACATGTCCGTGTGGCTGGCGCCGGTCGAGGGGCCGCGCCTGCTCTTCCCGCTCAAGGTCTCCGTGCGCACCATGATCGGCATGGGCGAACTCCATGCCTCGCTCTGGTCCCTGGAGGGCGAGGCCAAGCCGTCCCGCCGGGCCGTGAAGGCGGAGGAGGCCATCAAGGCCGAGGCGTCGCAGTAAGCCTTGAAATTCCTTAGCAGATTGTCCTCCGCCGGGTAGCGAAGGCGGCATGCTGCCCCATATAAAGGGCTAGCCTGCAACCGGTTGCCTTGGCTCCGGCTGCTTTGTGAGAGGGCTGCTTGCACCGGTGTCCGGTCCTGGAGCGTCTCGATTTCTCAATCCGGGATCCTTTCCGCATTACCCGACATCAAGGCATGGCTCGCCGTTCCCTTCCCCCGCAAGTGCGCGCGCGCGGCGTGACAGCCGTGCTCGGCCCCACCAATACCGGCAAGACCCACCTCGCCATCGAGCGGATGCTCGGTCATGAGAGCGGGATGATCGGCCTGCCCCTGCGCCTGCTCGCCCGGGAGGTCTATCAGCGGGTGGTGGAGAAAGCCGGTCACCACAACGTCGCCCTGATCACAGGCGAGGAGAAGATCAAGCCCGACCGCCCGCGCTACTGGATCTCGACCGTCGAGGCCATGCCGCGCGATCTGGATCTGGCCTTCGTGGCCGTGGACGAGATCCAGCTCGCAAGCGATCTCGACCGGGGCCATGTATTCACCGACCGCCTCCTGAACCAGCGCGGGCGCGAGGAAACCCTCCTCATCGGCTCCGCCACCATGCGCCCCTTGATCGAGGCGCTGATCCCAGGCGTTCACGTGGTCACGCGGCCGCGCCTCTCGAATCTCTCCTTTGCGGGCGAGAAGAAGGTGTCGCGCCTGCCACGCCGCTCGGCCATCGTGGCGTTCTCGGCCGAGGAGGTCTACGGCATCGCCGAGCTGATCCGGCGCCAGAGCGGCGGCGCCGCGGTGGTGCTGGGCGCGCTTTCGCCCCGCACCCGCAATGCCCAGGTCGAGCTCTTCCAGAACGGTGATGTGGACTATCTGATTGCCACCGATGCCATCGGCATGGGGCTCAACCTGGACGTGGACCATGTGGCCTTCGCGTCAGACAAAAAGTTCGACGGGTTCCAGTTCCGCAAGCTCAACAACCCGGAGCTCGCTCAGATCGCCGGTCGCGCGGGCCGCTATATGCGCGACGGCACCTTTGGCACCTCGGGCCGCTGCCCGCCCTTTGATGCGGAAACGGTCGAGGCTCTCGAAAACCACACCTTCGACCCGGTGCGCATCCTGCAATGGCGCAATCCGGATCTGGATTTCTCGTCGCTCGCCCGCCTGCGCGATTCGCTGGGGCATCAGCCGCGGGAGCACGGCCTCGTGCGGGCGCCGACCGGCGAGGACGCCACCGCCCTCGAAGTTCTGGCGCGAGAAGACGACATCCAGGCTATGGCCCGCTCCCAGTACGCCGTGGAACGGCTCTGGCAGATCTGCCAGGTGCCGGACTACCGGAAAGTTTCCCCGCAGACCCATGCGGATCTCGTCGGTCAGCTCTACCGCTTCCTGATGAAGGATGGAGCCATTCCGGCGGACTGGTTTGCCCGCCATCTGTCGGCCATGGACCGCACGGATGGCGATATCGACACCCTCTCCAACCGCATCGCCCAGGTCAGAACCTGGTCCTTCGTCGCTAACCGTCCCGACTGGTTGAAGGATCCAGAGCATTGGCAGGATGTTGCGCGTCAGGTAGAGGACAAGCTATCGGATGCGCTCCATGAACGCCTCGCCCAGCGGTTTATCGACCGGCGGACGAGCGTTCTCATGCGGCGCTTGAGAGAGAAAACGATGCTCGAAGCGGAAATCACGACCACCGGCGACGTCACCGTCGAGGGTCAGCACATCGGACACCTGCACGGCTTCCATTTCGTGCCTGACCCCCAGGCCGACACGGCGGAGACCAAGACCCTGCGCAATGCCGCCGGCAAGGCACTGGCCGGCGAGATCGAGGCGCGGGCGGACCGGTTTGCGGAAACCCCGGACGCCATGCTGGTGCTGTCGAACGACGGCACCATCCGCTGGATGGGCGATCCGGTCGCCAAGCTCGAGGCCGGCGACAAGCTGTTCGACCCGCGCGTGCGCATTCTCTCGGACGAGCATCTCACGGGTCCGGCCCGCGACAAGGTGGACACCCGCCTGCGCGCCTGGCTGAAGGCCTATGTGGTGCGCCTGCTGGGGCCCCTGCTCCAGCTGGAGGACAGCACCGAGCTTACCGGCCTTGCCCGAGGCATCGGCTTCCAGATCGGCGAGGCGCTCGGCGTCCTGGAGCGCTCCAAGGTTCTCAATGAGGTCCGCAGCCTTGACCAGGACGCCCGCGGCGCCCTGCGCAAGGCGGGCATCCGCTTCGGCGCCTACCATCTTTATCTGCCGGCTCTCCTGAAGCCTGCTCCGCGGGTTCTGGCAACGCAGCTCTGGGCGCTCCAGAACGGCGGCCTCGATCAGAAGGGCATCGACGAGATCGCCCATCTCGCCCAATCCGGCCGCACGTCGATCCCGGTCGATCCCGAGATTTCAGCCGGCCTCTATCGGGCCGCGGGCTTTCGCGTCTGCGGCGGCCGGGCCGTGCGCGTCGATATCCTGGAGCGGCTGGCCGACCTGATCCGGCCGGCGATCACCTACCGTCCGGGGATCACGCCCGGCGAGCCTCCGGCAGGCGCTGCAGACGGCGAAGGCTTCGTGCCGACCGTGTCCATGACCTCGCTCGTCGGCTGCGCCGGCGAGGATTTCGCCATGATCCTGAAGTCCCTCGGCTACGTGGCGGACCGCCGTCCCGGCCCCGCCATCACGGTGCCGCTCGTCGAAGCCCCGAAGGCGGTTGAGCCGCCTGCGGCCGTGGAGGACGAGGCTGCTGCGCCGGTCGAGAGCACACCGGCTGAGACGCCCGATGCAGCTGTCGGCTCGGAAGAAATCGGCGCCGTTGCCGTGGAGGCTCCCGAGGCTTCCGTTCCCGCTCAGGAGGTGGAAGCGAGCGCTGCCGAGGCGGTTGCCTCGCCCGAGGGTCAGGCGATGGCTCCGGCTGATGCCCCTGCCGAGGCTTCTGCCGAGACCCCGGCGGAGCCTGAGATGATCGAGGTCTGGCGCCAGGGACGCCGCCAGCATGAGGGCGCACAGGCTCGTCATGGCCGCGACGCCCGCGGAGGCCGTCACCACGAGCGCGGCGAGCGGTCCGACCGCAGCGAACGGCCCGACCGTGGCGAGCGGCAGGATCGCGGCGACCGTCGCCCCCGTCATGGGGAGGCCCAGGGCGAGCAGGCTGCAGGCGAGCGCCGTCCCCGTCAGGATCGCCGGGACGCGCAAGGCGAGGGTGGGCGTCCCCAGAACCGGCCGCCGCGCGGTCCGGGCCGTGGGGACGACCGTCGCGGGCCTCGTCCCGACAAGCGCCCCGACAACCGCCGCGACGGCGGTCATGAGCGGCGTGAGAAGCAGCCGGATCCGAACTCGCCCTTCGCCAAGCTGATGGCTCTCAAGGCCCAGCTCGAGGACAGCAAGAAGTGAGGTGTTGAGCCCATGCGTGAGGACCGGCAGCGTCTCGACAAGTGGCTGTGGTTCGCGCGCTTTGCGAAAACACGCACGCTCGCGGCCAAGCTGGTCGCGAGCGGGTTCGTGCGGCTCAACGGCCAGCGCACCGACAATCCCGCCAAGGCGGTTGCCGTCGGTGACGTGATCACGATTGCGCTTCCCCGAACCACCCTTGTGGTGCGGGTCGAGGATCTTGGCGAGCGCCGTGGCCCTGCACCGGAAGCAAGGCAGCTCTACATGGACCTCAATCAGAACAGCGAGGCGCTTGTCAGCGACCCCGACAACAGCTAGAGCGGCGGCGCACCGCTTTTCACCAATCTTTCGAACAGACCCTCAAAGGACCGTTCATGACCTACGTCGTCACTGAAAATTGCATCAAGTGCAAATACATGGACTGCGTTGAGGTATGCCCGGTGGATTGTTTCTACGAGGGCGAGAACATGCTCGTCATCCATCCTGACGAGTGCATCGATTGCGGCGTCTGCGAGCCGGAATGCCCCGCCGAGGCGATCAAGCCGGATGCGGAGCCGGGCCTCGAGCAGTGGCTGAAGCTCAATGCGGACATGGCCAAGAGCTGGCCCAACATCACCCTTAAAAAGGATGCTCCCGCCAACGCGAAGGAATACGACGGGGTGGCCGGCAAGTTCGAGGCGTACTTCTCGTCCAATCCGGGCGACGGCGATTAAGCGGCAAGCTCGGCCAGAAACAGAGCTTCTTTACGCTATCCCTTGAAATATTTTTGCTTTTTGGGCCGGCCTGTGATAGGGTCAGTGAATGCCGTCGCTTGCGCTCAAGCCGTGCACCGTCTCCGCAGACCGGTGGTTCACACGATGAAGCAAACATTCACGTCCTTTGACTTAAGGGAGCGTCGCTGCCTGGGTCAAGGGTATGAGCGTTTTTAGCCTCTGGCTTACATCAGGGAGACGATCGGAATAGTCAAGTTCCGTGGCGCTCATCTCATCATGTTCCCTTGGGTTCCCTGCCCAGAGGAACCACAGCTCCCCTCGCTGCAAGCGAGGACCATGCAAGGAGGCCTCTCTCGCATGACAACCGCCAAGAAGTCCGCCCAGCGCCTTGGGTTCAAATCCGGCGAAGCGATCGTTTATCCCGCTCACGG
>JALYFY010000368.1 GCA_030777385.1 Pseudomonadota bacterium
CAAGCGTCTTGCGGTGGCTGGCGTTGAGCTGGTCGGCGATGACGGACAGATATTCCAGGCGGTGCTTGAGCTGCGCCTGCGCCGTGTGATCGAACAGATCCTCCTCGATGTCCGACAAGGGCACCAGATCGTGCAGGGCGATGTGGACGCTGCGGCTGCGGCGCATGTCTTCGCGCTCGGCGTGGAGGAAGAGGCGGCTTAAAGAGCCCAGCAGGGAGGGGTCGTCCCAGGTCGGCCCGAAGCGCTCCTCCCCGTACCATCCGGCGCTGTGCCGGTCCGTGAGCCACAAGGCGAGCGCGCGGGCCGAGAAGCCTTGCCGGCGCATGCGGGCCGCGGCTTTGGCCAGAAGAACGCGGGCGGCCGCATAGGCGCCGTTGATGGAGCGCCAGTCGGCCGGCAGCACGCGCCCGTGGCCGAACATGCGCCGCCGGGTCTCCGGCCGCTCCACCGTGTAGCCGTGAAGCCCCATCCAGAGCCGCTCCCCCTCGACGCTGCCCCAGAGCCGGCGCAGCTCCTTGGGCTGAAGCCGCCAGAGGGCGGCCATGTCGGTGATGCCGGCCCGCGCCAGCCGTGCCGCATTGCCCCTCGCGATGCCGGGAATGTCGGTCAGGCTCAGGGAGAGCAGGGGACCGGGCAGATCCTCCGGACGCAGGGCCACCAGCCCGTCGGGCTTTTCCATCTCGGCCGCGATCTTGGCCAGAAGATCGTTGGGGCCAAGCCCCACCGAGCAGGTGAGGGTGGGGCCGATGTCGCGGGCGATCGTCTCCTTCACGCGCCTTCCGATGTCGAGCGCCTGGGCCGCCTCGGATGGCAGCAGGGCGCAGACCATCTCGTCGATGGAACAGACCGCCTTGACCGGCACAACCGTCTCGATGGCGTCGATGATGGCGTGATGGAGTTCCACATAACGCTCGTGCCGCGCGATCACCAGCACAAGGCCGGGGCATTGTTTGCGGGCATCGCGAACATAGGTGCCGCGCCGGACGCCCAGGGCCTTGGCCTCGCGGCTCACGGCAATCAGGCCGGTGTGCTCGGAATCGACAGGAATGACCCCGACGGGCCTGCCGCGCAGACCGGGCTGGAGGTGCTGCTCGGCGCTGGCGAAGAAGGAATCGAAGTCGACATAAAGCCGCTCCAGGCCCGTGGGCTTGCGCATCGCGAACCATTCCTGCGTTGTTCAATGAACAAATCAAGAACATAAGCTTGGCGGCGAGTCGAGGGCGGGATCTGTGGATAACGGGGATGAGTCCGCTGGAGTAATCCGTCTTTCCTAGAGGAACCAATGCCCTGGAAGGGTGTTCTCCCGGAAGAACAAAACTAGAACAATAGGAGTCTCCCATGACAGCGAACAGCAAGGCCCAGCAAGGTTCTGCAAAGTCCCACAAGGGTTCGGCGGACACCCAAAATCCGAAGACCAATCCGGACCTGTCCGACAACCAGATCAAGGATCCGGCGGATTGGGTGACCGGCGACGAGCCGATGACGGGCGCCCAGGCGTCCTATCTCAAGACCCTGTCCGAGCAGGCGCACAAGCCGGATGCCTTCGACCCCGATCTCGACAAGGCCGAGGCCTCCAAGCGGATCGACGAGCTGAAGCAGGGCAAGGGCCACTGAGGCTCGATTTTCCGGGCTGGGCCTTAGACCAAAATCGAACGGCCCAGCCCTTTCGCAACCCTCGCCCCATCACCACATTATCTCTCAGGAGCATCGTGCTCCGAGGGATGAGAACGAAACAATGATGAACCTTGCTTCTCGCCGAAGCCGCGTCATGATCGCCCTGGCGACCGCTTTGGTCCTTGCCGGCAGCGCGGCCGAGGCTCGCGTCGGGCGGGGAAGCGGCAGCTTCGGGTCGCGCGGCGCGCGCACCTACACGCCTCCGCCGGCCACCAGGACGGCGCCGGATGCGGCTGCCCCGATCCAGCGCTCGCAGGTTCCGAACCAGGGCCCCAATGTTACCCGTCCGGGCGCCCCCGCCCCGAACGTCGCGCAGCCGCGCCGCTTCGGTTTCGGCACGGGCCTGATGGCCGGCCTCTTCGGCGCGGGCCTGCTCGGCATGCTCATGGGCAACGGCTTCTTCGGCGGCCTTGCGGGTCTGGCCTCCATCTTCGGCCTTCTGCTGCAGATCGGCCTCGTGGTCCTGCTGGTCTCGTTCGCCATGAAGTGGTTCCGCAACCGGCGCCAGCAGCAGCCGGCCTTCGCAGGCTCGGGTGAGGGCTATGCCCGCTCCTCCATGGGCGGCAGCGTGCCGCCGACCGGTGGGCGCCCCGCGACGGGCGGCCTCGGCGGCATGACAGGCGGCCTAGGTGGTGGCTTGGGCGGTGCCCTCGGCGGCATGATGTCCAAGGGCGCGCAGCCTCAAGCGGCCCAGCGCCGTCCGGGCGTGCGCGACGAGATCGGCATCGGTGAGCGGGATTACGCTGAGTTCGAGCGTGGCCTCGTCGAGATGCAGGATGCCTATTCGCGCCAGGATGTCGCCAAGCTCTGGACGTTAGCTACGCCCGAGATGGCCGGCTACATCCAGGAAGAGCTCAACGACAACGCCAGCCGCGGCGTCGTGAACAAGCTCTCGAACGTGACCTTGAACCAGGGCGACCTGGCCGAGGCCTGGCGCGAGGGCGCCACGGACTACGCCACCGTCGCCATGCGCTTCGGCATCACCGACGTGATGCTGGACAAGGCCACGGGTAAGGTTGTCGAAGGCGACCCGACGAAGGTCGAGGAAGCCACGGAACTGTGGACCTTCCGCAGGGATCAGGGCGGCTCCTGGAAGATCTCCGCGATCCAGCAGGCATAAGACGCCTCAAGCATCCGAATACGAAAGCGGCCGGTGAAAACCGGCCGCTTTTTTGTTTGTGCCTGGAGGCCTGCGGAGGATTACTCTGCCGCCTCGCGCCGTCCCGCATGGGAGCCCTCGCGCACCTCTTCGATGATCTTCGCCACGAAGGCGTCGAGATCGCCCGGATTGCGGCTGGTGATGAGGCCGTGATCGGTGACCACCGTCTCGTCGCGCCACTGGCCGCCGGCATTGATCACATCGGTCTTGATCGAGTGATAGGACGTGCATTGCCGGCCCTTGATCACGCCGGCCTCGATGAGAAGCCAGGGTGCGTGGCAGATGGCAGCCACCGTCTTGCCCGAGGAGTAGAAGGCACGGATGATCTCGATGGCCTTGGGCTCCGCGCGCAGCTTGTCCGGATTGATCTGTCCGCCCGGCAGCACGAGCGCGTCGTACTCGGCCGGGTTCACGTCCTCGAGGTCCTTGTCGACGGAAACCGTCTTGCCCCAGTCGTTCTCGTCCCAGCCGTAGATCTTGCCGGACTTCATGCGCGATTTCGGGGCCGCGACCTCCACCGTCGCACCGGCCTCCGAGAGTTTCTCCTGAGGGACCATCAGCTCCGACTGCTCGAAGCCGTCGGTGGCCATGATGAGGATTTTGGCCTGTGTGATGTCAGGCATGGCGCTCTCCATTGTTTGGGGGATCGGCTTGGCGCATCGTGCGAAAATGTGGATCCGGTTTTTCGGCCACACGATGCGCTAGTCAAAGAAGGAGCATCGGATGGATCCCAAAAGTGCAACTCCACTTTTGGGTCCGATGCTCCAGGAACGGATGAGCGGCGAGGCGGTTCCGGAACAGTGGCGCATCGGAACCCTCGCCCCATGGGCCGGTTGACCCAATCACGGCTTAACCGATTGAGGAAGACACGATGGTCAATCCAGGATTGCCGACGAACGAGCCTCTGCCGGGAGGCAACATTCCAAGCGAGGTGCCGCCGGGATCGATCCCCGACGAGGAGCCGGATATCGGACCGACCGGACCGCGCACCCCTTATCCGGTCAACGATCCGGGGATCACGGATCCCAAGGGGCCCGGCTCCGAGCCCGATTACCTGCCGGGCAACCCGACCGATCCGGGTATCCGGCTTTGAGGACATCGACATCATGGGCTGACGGCTTGGACCGTCAGCTCAGATTTCCAGAATGGCGTAGGGCTTTCCGGTCGGCTTCTCGATGTGCTTGGCCACATTGTAGACTGCCTGACCGCCCGGCGTGCGACCCTCGAAGCGGCCGCGATGCGCGTGGCCGTGCACGATGGCGTTGACCTTGAAGCGGTCGATGGTCTCGGCCAATCGCGACGAGCCGAGAAACGGATAGATCTCCAGCGGCTCGCTCTCGATGGTCTCGGCAATCGGCGCGTAGTGCAGGATCACCATGGAGCGCTTGGCGCGCACCTGCCGCATGGCGTTCTCGAGCCGCAAGGTTTCGTTCATGGTCTCGTTGACGAACTGCTTGATGGCCGGCTCGCCGAAGGAGCCCAGCATGCGCCGCCCGAAGCCGCCGGCAAAGCCCTTCACGCCGACGAAACCCACGCCGTCGATTTCGACGGACTGCCCGTCGAGCACCTTCATGCCCACCTCGCGCAGGATATGCGCCACCTCTTCGTGTGCGCCGCATTCGTAATCGTGATTGCCGAGCACGCCGACCACGGGAATCGAGCAGGCCTTCAGATCCTGCGCCAGAAGCTCCGCTTCCTTGGGCTTGCCGAGATCCGTCAGATCGCCTGCAAGCACAAGCACATCCGCTTCCCTGGAGATTTCGCCGAACAAGTCGCGGTAGGATTCGCTGTTGTCTTCACGAACGTGAAGGTCGCCGATGGCCGCGACCCTCAGGGTTTGCTGCAAGGGTTTCTGCTCGTCACTCATTCCGCCATTCACCTTCGCCGCCCACGTCGGCAAAGCCCCATTCCTTGACGTCGATCTCGTAATCGATGCGGGAGAACATCCGCCCGCGGCAGACCTTCATCTGCGGCGGGGGAAGATCCCGCTGCTTGGAGAGCCTGTCGAGCAGCTCATCCATCACCCATCCGGGAACCTTGTCGCGCTCCGACGGGTAGATCCAGCGGAAGTTGAGCAGATGCATCAGCAGCACCTCCCAATGCACTTCCATATAGGCGAGCAGTCCATGCCAATCGATCTGGTCGTGGGCTTTCAGGATCGTGTGCGCCACGTCGGCGCCGTCATAGCGGTGGCGCAGCTGGATGAAGCATTTCGACCAGACGAGCTCGGTCGGTCCTACGATGCGCACGGGCGATCCGAACACCTCGATCTGCCGCGCATGCTCGAACCAGGGATCGCCGATGGGCATGGTGCCGTTGGAAGAGGCGAAGATCACGTCGAAGAAGTACTGGCCCTTGAAGACCTTGCCGAGCCAGCGGTCATCCTCGATCTCGACGGAATAGCCCAAACCTTTGAAGTGCGAGAGCACCCGCGTGTAGTCGCCGGCCTTGCAGAAGATGTCGAGATCCTTCGTCGGGCGCGTGATGCCCGTATAGGCCGACAGCGCATAGGTGCCCGCGAGCAGGTAGGGCAGGCCGAGCTGATTCAGCTCCCGCAGGGCCTCGGCGTAGAAGGCCTCGGATTCCGGATATTTGAGGGTCGGCTCCGCCTTGGCGTCCATGACGGGAACGCCCGCAAGGGGGTTGGAGGTGAGATCTGGATCGTGAACTGCCATGGCCCTTGTCCGAAGCGCGGCCAAGAGTGACCCGCGTTCGACAACCGAATGGCACTAATGAAGTTCCGCAGCGGCCGAGCTTAAGGCCACAAGCCCTAGGCTGCAGCCTCCACGGCCTTGGGAGCGGACGCAGCGCCAAGGCCGAAGCAGTCCCAAACCCCCAATGTCTCCCGCTCGAACTCCGTGAAGCGCCGCTGCAGCTCCGCCAGGCTTTCCTCAGCGGTCATCGGCTTGCCCTCCTTCAACAGGCTTTGCCCGGCTTGCGCCAGAACCTTCGCGGCAAAGCGCGCGATGTCCGTCTCGTTATCCTGCAGGCCAAGCCACATGAGCTGGTTCATGCGCTCCGCCGCGATGCCGCCGCCCGTCACCGGTGAGGCGAATGAGCCGAATTTACGCTCGAAGCGGGCATGCTCGGCCACGACCCTGTTGAACCGGTCGGTCCGGCGTTTCCGCTCGGCAAGGCCCTGGTCCGGCAGGCACGGATGGCAGACGCCTGCGGCCGCAAGCACCGTGATCGCCTGGATCAGGCGGCTGACGGTGATCTTCGCAAGGGCCGGTTCGCCCGCGATCTCGCGCAGCGACCGGGGCCCCTGTTCGAGAGCGGCGATCAAAGGATCGTACACGGCGCTCTGCAGCTTCATCGTATGGCGCATCCCGCGCACCTCGCGCGGGATCTTGTCATTCCGGGCGGACAGGGCAAAGCGGGTGTCGAGCCATTTCTCGCGCACGAGTTGGGGCGAAAGCCGCACGGGACCTTTGACGAACAGGTCGCGCCTGAACTGCTGATCGATGATGTGGTCCCGTGTGGTCTGGCGCAGGGCGACGTTGTCGATGCCTGCCAGGAAATCCCGCTGCTCCTGCGTGAGATTGATCTCATCCAGGTTGTCGAGCACATTCGCGGGGCCGGCCCAGGTGAGCTTCGCCTCGGAGAGTTCCTGCACCACATCCATGAAATAGAACGGGTTCGAATCCTGGTTGAAGTACTCGTGGGCGACGTAATTGGGGTTCTGATTTTTAAGCTTCTCCACGCGGCCTGCCAGCTTGGGGTGGTGGGCAAAGTAGCGCGTATCGAGGCCGCCGAGTTTGTCGGCAAAGCCGAGGGCTGCGGAGACGCGCGACTGCAGGGATTGCGACGAGCCTTGCGCCGCCGCATGCTCCACGAGAAGACGCCTGAGCGGCATCATGGAAGCCCAGCCGGGCATGCAGTTGTAGGAGATGTAGACGAGACCGCCCGGCTTCAGCTTCTTGCGGAGGAACCCGACGATGGTCTGCCGGTTCTCCGGCGAGATCCAGCTGTAGATGCCGTGCAGCGTAATGAAATCGAAATCGGGAAGATCGCTGCGGGTCAGGAATTCGGCAAAACTGTCATCGAAGAAATGAACGTTGTCCACCCCGGCCGAGCGGGCCAGGCCGCGGGCCCCGGCAATGTGGCTGGGGTTGAAGTCGGTTGCATAGAACTGGATGTGCGGATTCGCAGAAGCCAGCAGGTTGGTCGAGAAGCCCTGGCCGCATCCAAGCTCGCAGTAGGCCAGGGAGGTCTCGCTGAGATCGGGAGATTGAACCCCTTGCAGCAGGGCGAAGAGGCCCAGGAGGCTGGGGGTCAGCTCCTGATAGAAGCCATGGGTATAGTCGATATCGACAACGTAGCCTGCTGACCAATCCGTCATGACATGTTCTCAAATGCGCTCATGCCGTTCGGCACAGCCCAGGTAATGTTTATAACATTACATATGTCAGACTTGCGTAATCGGATCAATTGTTTTCTGAAGCTGTAAAGAACGTTGCGTCAGGCTGGTGCATCGTGCGGCCGCGAAGGGCTGCACGGCCCCCATGTCATCCCCGGCGCACGAAGTGCGGGAAGGGGATCCACGATCGGGCTCAGCGCTATGGATTCCCTTCCCCTGCGATGGCTTGCGCCATCTCCGGCCGGGAATGACATCGAGGGCAGCGCTCCGGTGTCATCCCCGGCGGTCCGCAGGACCCGGAAGGGGATCCAGGTTCAAGTGCAACGCTATGGATTGCCTTCACCTTCGCTGCACGTCCTCTCGGGAACAACACCGAGGGTCGAGATCATCTAAAATGAGTCACTGCCGGGTTTTTCCAGTCGCACGACGCTCTAGTGATCGCCGTGGGAGATCCTGGCGTCCCGCGGGCTGTTCAGGATCTCGAGCAGGCTCGTGGCGATGTGGCGTGCCTCGTCGTCCTTCAGGCGCAGCAGAAACGGCGGCATGATGCCGGCCTGGAGGGCAACCACCGCCATGCCGTGCTCGTCCATGCCCACATCGATCGTCTGGGACGTGACGTCGACCATTTCCTCCGGCATCTCCTCGCCCTCTTCGCCGCTCTCCCCGATGGCGGCCAGGAGCTGGCTCACGGCCTTCACGAGCGAGCGCGCGGCATGGGGATCCATGACCACGGCCGTCGATTGTTCACCCTTCTGAAAGGCAAGCTGGATGTTGTCGCCTTCGAGCGTGACGGAAATTCCTGCCATTGCTGTCCTCGTCCTTCCCGTCACATATGGGGTTGCGGGCGTCTGGGGAAAGGTAAGGGCCTTGGTACGACAGATGCGCCCCTTCTCCCAAGAGGGCAGGGCGCATCTCCACAGGTCTCGTGCGGCTTTTCAGGGGAAAAGCATGCGTGGGTTGGGATCAGCCTTCGGTGCCTGATCCGCCTCCCTGGCGACGGCCCGTCCCTGCCTGCGGCGTGCCGGTGCTGCCCGCGCCGGCCGCACCCGCTCCGGACAGCATGCTGCCGCCCATGCCCGCATCGGCAGCCTGCTGGATGCGCAGGTTGTTCTGCACATGGGCGACGCCGGAGACGGACTCGGCGAGATCCTCCGCATGGCGCTTCTCGGAGCGGCTGTTGACCGTGCCGGTAAGCGTCACCTCGCGGTTTTCGACGCTCACCTCGATCTCGGAGGCGTCGAGATGCGGATCCTCCGTGAGGCGGTCGTTCACGTCCTCCAGGATGCGCGCGTCGGAACGCTGATAGCCCTTGGGTCCGCGGCCTCTGTGCCCGCCGGCGTTGCGCATATCGCCGTCGCGCCGGCCATCGGCCTTGCTGTCCCCGAACCAGGACCTGACCTCGTTGCCCGCGCGCTCGAAGAACCCGCGGTCCTCGTTGTAATCGCGCGAGCCGCGGCCGAAGCTGTCCGAGCTGGCGCGGTCCTGCCCGCGCCGGGAGTTGGTGTTTCCGGAGCCGGTGTTGAACACCGACCGGTCGTCGTAGCCGCGGTCGTTGCCCACCACGTCGCGCCAGTCGAGAGCCGACCCGCCCGTGCCGTAGCCGGCGGAGTCGCCGAAGTCGCGCTCGCGGCCCCGGCCGTGGTCGTCGCCCGAGCCCGAGCCGCGGTCGTAGCCCGCGCTCCGGTTGCCGAAGCCGCGGCGGGCGATGTAGCCGTCATCCTCGCGGCTGCCCCGGTCGACATCCTGATTGCGATTGCGATACCGATCATTGGTCATGAGAGCGCTCCTCGTTGTCTTTCAATCACCATGGGCCCGGCCCCTGATCCAACGTAAAGGCCGGGAACTGCGTTCCGGCGACCGCGCGGGGCTCTTTCCAGGGATCTTTCCAGGATCTTTCCAGGGATCTTTCACCGTGTTTTTATGCGCCCCGCTTGAACGGTCCTGCGGGCTTCGCATTGAACCCGTGGTGCAATCATCCTGCGGGATGCGCGAGAGACGGGGATCACGATGGCGGGTTTGTCAGGATTGAGCGACGAGGCGCTGGCGGTCTTCGCCTTTGCGGCCTATCACCAGCTGTCGAGCGGCCAGATGGTGCGCAGCGTGGTGCAGCGCGACGACGCCGGCCACAAGGCCAGCGACACGGCCGTGAGCGAGCTGCAGGAGCGGGGGCTCATCGAAGCCGACGGGAGTGAGATCCGCTTCACGCCCCAGGGCGAGGAAGCCTTGCAGGGCCTCATTTCCGGGATCCGGGGCGGCTGAAATACCCCAGCTTGCAGGGGGTGCTTGCCTTGCAATTGCCCCAACCTTCCCCTACTTACTCGCCTATCGACATTTGGCCGGACGACTGGGCTTCCCGCTTTGGCACTGCCGGGCGCACGTTCCTTCTCTACCATCTATCGACTAACGGATGTCTGGCTTGTTCGCCCACATCCACGTGCAAACGACAGTGAAAGGGAATTCCCATGGAAACGGGAACCGTGAAGTGGTACAATGAAACCAAAGGCTATGGCTTCATTCAGCCCGACAACGGCGGCAAGGACGTGTTCGTCCACGCAACGGCGCTCGAGCGGGCCGGCATGCGCGGCCTGCGCGAAGGTCAGAAGATCTCCTACGAGCTTCAGACCGACCAGCGCACCGGCCGCGCCTCTGCAGTGAACCTGCAGAACGCATAAGGTTTGATTCCGGGGAGCGTGCCACGGCACGCTCTCTTGCCGATCAGCCGTTCCGGGTCAGGGGCGGCTTTTTTGTTGTGAGGAAGGCTTTGCATGGCAAAGGAAGAACTGATCACCTTTGAGGGACTTGTGACCGAGATTCTGCCCGATGCGCGCTACCGCGTGCAGCTCGACAACGGGCACGAGGTCATCGCCTATACGGCCGGCAAGATGAAGAAGAACCGCATCAAGACGCTCGCCGGAGACCGCGTGACCGTCGAGATGTCGCCCTACGATCTGGAGAAGGGGCGCCTCATCTTCCGTCACAAGGACTCAGGCGCCTCCTCCGGCCCCCGTCCGCCCCAGCGCGGCAACCAGCAGTTCCGGCGCCGCTGAAGCAGCGTGTGGAACCAAGCTTGCTGTCAAAGCCTGATGCTCCGGACTTGCTCCCGTGTGATCCCTGGCGGTCCGCAGGACCGGGAAGGGTTTCTGCAGCGTAGCGCTTGATCGTGGATTCCCTTCCTCTTCGCTGTCGCGTCCCTCCGGGAATGACACAGGAAGGCCGAGCAGCCATTCCTAAGCGCGTGGGGCTAGGCCGCCCGCCGGTCAGGCGACCGCGTGCATCACCGAGAGGGTGACGCGGTCCGGGCCGATGTCCTCGTCCATGTCGGTGAAGTGCATCAGCTCGGCGAGGCGGTTGCGGGCGCGGTTCACGCGGCTCTTGATGGTGCCCACCGCGCAGCCGCAGATCTCCGCCGCCTGCTCGTAGGAAAAGCCCGAGGCGCCCACCAGCAGCAGCGCCTCGCGCTGGTCGTGGGGCAGGCGGGCGAGCGCCTTCTGCAAGTCTTCGAAATCGAGATGGGGCAGCTGGTCCGGCTGCACCGAGAGGGCGGCGGCGTATTTTCCGTCCGCATCCTCCACCTCCCGGCGGCGCTTGCGGTATTCCGAGTGGAACAGGTTGCGCAGGATGGTGAAGAGCCAGGCCTGCATGTTGGTGCCGGGCTGGAAGCGCTGGATATTGGCGATCGCCCGCATGAGGGTTTCCTGCACCAGGTCGTCCGCACGGTCCACGTTGTTGGTGAGCGAGATGGCAAAGGCCCGCAGGTTCGGAGTCGCCTTGAGCATGGAATTGCGAAGATCGATGTCGATGCTCATGACTGCTGCTTCTCTCGCCTTCCGTCATCCAGCTGGTTGATGAGCGCGATGAACCGGTCCGGAACCGGCTGCTCGCCCAGTGCGAGGGTCTCGTAGAACTGCCGCAGGCGCTGCCCGAGCTGGGCCTGCACCGAGCGGCTGAGCGCGGGGGAGGAGGAGCTGCCGAGGCCCGGGACGGATTCTGGATCGTGCTGGGGCATGTAACCTGAATTCTTTTTCTGCATGGGGTTGTCCTGGACCGTCGAGGCTTGGCGACCTCCCGCCGGGGTCGCGCTGAAGGCGGCACCCTGACGGCAGGTGGGTAACGTCAGGCGATCCTCGATCGTTCCGCTAGGACCGCATTCCCCAAAGGGCTATCCACAGGCAAAGCGCGAGGGAACTTTCCCCCATATGGTCAAGTTTCCCTACCCGAACGGCCGCGCTTGGCGGCAGCCCAACGAATAAGGAAATTCCCCATGACTATCAGCACCATCCTGCTCATCCTCGTCATCCTGCTGCTCATCGGCGCCGTGCCGGCCTGGCCGCACAGCCGCGGCTGGGGTTACGGCCCGAGCGGCCTTCTCGGCGTGGTCCTTCTCATCCTCATCGTGCTGCTGCTGATGGGGCGGCTCTAAAGGCCCGCAGGGCTCCGGCACAGCCCTCGCATGATCGAAGCAACGGCCGGGCACCGCGTCCTGGCCGTTGCCGCATCCGGGCCTCGCGGCCAAACCGCTCACCTGGGTCGAAAATCCTGGAAAGCCGCGCGAAACATGGTATCGCTTCCTCTTGCGGAGCATGCTCCGCTTCATTGTGAACGGCCTGTTTTCAATAAGAACCGAGGTTTCGAATGGCTAAGTATTTCGGGGGACGCGGAGCCGACCTGCTGCGCGGCGGCAAGTGGACGGACCTCCTCAAGGGCTACAACGGCAACGACCGCATCTATGGCGGCGCCGGCAACAACACCCTCGACGGGGGCGACGGGCATGACCGGCTCCATGGCGGCGACGGCAACGACCGGCTGATCGGCGGCACCGGCCGCGACCGGATCTGGGCGAACCGCGGCAACGACACGGTCGACGCGGGCTCGGGCCACGACATCGTCTTCGGCGGCCAGGGCGACGACAGCATCGACGGCGGCACGGGCGCCGACAACCTCGAGGGCGGCGCGGGCAACGACGCGGTCCTGGGCGGCGCCGGGATCGATCTCCTCTTCGGGGGCGACGGCAACGACCTCCTCAACGGCGGCGCCGGCTCGGACCTGCTGCGCGGCGGCCAGGGTCAGGACACGTTCGCGTTCAATGCCGCCGGCTTTGGCCGCGACCGCATCCGCGACTTCAGCCAGGCCGACGATCTCATCGACCTGCGCGGCAGCGGCATCACCGCCTTCGAGCAGCTGAAGATCGCCATCAAGGGCAACGCCACCGTGGTCGACACGGGCACCGGCACCATCGTGCTGAACAACTTCAAGGGCACGCTCGCGGCGGACGATTTCGTTCTCTGACGCACGGCCTCGACGACAACCGAAAGGGCGGCTTCAGGGCCGCCCTTTCTGCTTGAACGGAACGGCTCTTTTCAGGCCGTCTCGCCCGGCGGACGATAGGCGGTCGACGAGGCCTTCTGCAGGGCCGCCATGGTCTCCTCGACCGTCAGCAGGACGGTGGTCTCGAAGGAGCTGACTGCGCCGCCGGCGCCAATCGCCAGCGCGGTCGCGGCCATCGCGACGTTGTCCGGGGCCCTCCCACAGGGTGTAGCCGTCGTGATCGCCGAAGGCATACCAGAAACCATGCAAAGTCCCGCCGGCCGCTTCGATGTAGGCCTTGGCCGCCGTTCGGCGGTCCTCGGGATTCCCCATGAGCTTTGCCCATGTTGCCGGCGTGTAGCTGAACCGAGTCAGGTAGAACGTCATTGGCTCCTCCTTCACGGGCCATCTCTGGCAGGAGGGACAGCATAGCACCTTTGCTTCCCGCGGAGCCGAGGCTCATCCGTTGTTGCCGCCGGCCGATCCCGTGATGGCGCCCGGCTGAGTGAGAACAAACCCTCACTCTCATCCCGTCATGGCCGGGACGAGCCCGGAGATGACCACGAGGGTGTCAGGACTGGCGAGTGTCATTCCCGGAAGGACGCGCAGCGCAGGGGAAGGGAATCCATAGCGCGAGGCTGA
>JALYFY010000369.1 GCA_030777385.1 Pseudomonadota bacterium
TCGTGGCGGCGCTGGGGCCGGGGCTCGTCAACGCGCTGATCGCGGTCGCAGCGGTCAACATTCCATTCTTTGCCCGCAACATCCGGGGCATCACCGTCGGTCTCGCCCATCGCGAGTTCGTTGATGCTGCACGGCTAGCGGGCATGAGCCACGCCCGCATCGTCCTGACCGAACTCCTGCCCAACGTGTTGCCGGTGATCGTGGTCGCCATGTCCACTACCGTAGGCTGGATGATCCTGGAGACGGCCGGGCTGTCCTTCCTGGGGCTGGGAAGCCAGCCGCCCGACCCGGACCTGGGCTCGATGCTGGGACAGGCCAAGGCGTCGCTGATCACCGACCCGCATGTGAGTTACCCGCCGGGGATCATGATCTTCCTTATCGTCATGTCCATCAACCTGCTCGGCGACGGCGTCCGTGATGCGCTGGACCCTCGGCTGCGCTCCGGCGCATTAACACGGCCTGCGCCTGCGACCCGGGTCGTGCGCAAGGGTCCGGCGCCAGCCTCGCAGGGGCACGGGATCCTCGAACTGCGAGGCCTGCAGACCGAGTTCCAGGTTCGCGACCGCGTCTACCGAGCGGTGGATAATGTTTCTCTTAGCGTCCGGCCCGGTGAATGCCTGGGCCTCGTGGGCGAAAGCGGCTCGGGTAAGTCGGTCACGGCGCTCTCGATCATGGGGCTCGTGGCCTCACCGCCCGGCGTGATCACCGGGGGCGCAGCTTGGTTCGAGGGCGAGGATCTGATCGGGGCACGCTACGGCAAGCTCCGCGCCCTCCGGGGCGACCGCATTGCCTACATCTTTCAGGACCCGCTCTCGACATTGCATCCGCTCATGCGCGTGGGCGATCAGATTGTTGAGGCTGTCCGCGTCCATCACCGGATCAGTAACCGGGCCGCTCGCGACCGCGCGCTCGACCTCCTGCGGCAGGTCCGCATCCCCCATCCGAAGAGCCGGATCGACGCCTATCCACATGAGTTGTCGGGCGGGATGCGCCAGCGCGTCGGCATTGCCATGGCTCTCGCCAATGACCCTGAGGTCATCATTGCCGACGAGCCCACAACGGCGCTCGATGTCACGGTGCAGGCGCAGATCCTGGAGCTGCTTCAAGAGCTTCGACGCGAACGTGGCTTGGCGCTCATCTTCATCACCCACGACTTCGGTGTGGTAAGCCAGCTCTGTGACCGCGTGGCCGTCATGTATGCAGGACGTGTGGTGGAAGAGGGCCCGACCGCCGAGATCCTCTCCGCACCGGCACACCCCTACACGGCCCTCCTGATCGCCTGCGTGCCTGAGCCAGGATTGGGGAGACGCGAGTTGCCCGTCATTCCTGGCGGGCCTCCTGCGCTGGATAACCTGCCGCCCGGCTGCCCCTTCGCGGACCGCTGCCCCAAAGTCCGGCCCAATTGCCGTCATGGCGAGGTGCGGCTGATGGGTGAGGACGGCCGTGCCGTCCGTTGTCTCTACCCCGAAGCCTTCATCGCCGGGGCGCCTGCCCCGGTGAGAGAACTGGAGCGCGCCACAGGATGACCGCCGCCCTGCGCGTGTCCGATCTGTCCAAGTCCTTCCCCGTCGGCAAGCCGCTCTTCGGGGCGGCCAAGGCGCATGTTCACGCCGTCCGCTCAATTACCCTAGACCTTCTACAAGGCGAGACGCTGGGCATCGTGGGCGAGTCCGGCTGCGGCAAGTCCACGCTGGCGCGAATGCTAGTGGGCCTGATCCGTCCCAGCTCCGGGCGGATCGAGATCGAGGGAGCGGACCTGAACGTCGCCGATCCCGCCGAGTTCGGGAGGCGCATCCAGTACGTCTTCCAAGACCCCATCTCGTCCCTCAACCCGCGCAAGACAATCCGGCAGATCATGGAAGCCCCGCTCAGGCATTTGCACAGTCTGGACGGCGCTCAACGGGAGCAGCGCATTCTCGAGATCTTTGACGCTGTGAACCTTCGGACTGAGTTCCTGGACCGCTACCCCCACGAGTTCTCGGGCGGGCAGGCGCAGCGGATCGGGATAGCGCGGGCGCTCGCCGCTCAGGCGCGCATCCTGATCCTGGATGAGCCCGTCTCAGCGCTCGATGTGAGCGTGCAGGGCCAGGTCTTGAACGTGCTCTGGCGGCTTAAGCGCGAACTAAGCCTCACCTACCTCTTCATCAGCCACAATCTGTCCGTCGTCGAGGCGATGAG
>JALYFY010000370.1 GCA_030777385.1 Pseudomonadota bacterium
GCATCAACGAACTCGCGATGGGCGAGACCGACGGTGATGCCCCGGATGTTGCGGGCAAAGAATGGAATGTTGACCGCTGCGACCGCGATCAGCGCGTTGACGAGCCCCGGCCCCAGCGCCGCCACGATGGCAAGCGCGAGCAGGATGTAGGGAAAGCCCATCAGCATGTCGATCACGCGCATGAGCAGGTTGTCGAGCCGCCCGCCCACATAGCCAGCGACGATCCCGATGGCGGCTCCCAGTACTGCCGCCACGGCCGCGCTGGCGAAGCCGATGGCAAGGCTGGTTCGGGTGCCCCAGAGGAGACGTGACAGGAGGTCGCGACCGAGGTCGTCAGCGCCGAGGAGATGGCCCTCTTCCCCGAACCAGGCATTCTTGTGGGCCGTGTTGGTGACGTTTGGCAGCTGGAGCGGCAGCCAAGGCGTCACAAGCGCGAGCAGCACAATGGCGAGCAGGACGATGCCGCCCACCAGCGCCAAGCGATTGCGAGCAATTAGGCGCAGCGTCGTCACGTCTTGATCCTTGGGTCGAGCAGGGCCTGCAGAACATCCACTACGATGTTGAACAGCACGTAGATGCTGGCCACGAGCATGACGCCCCCCATCACCAGCAACAGGTCGCGCTTCAGGATCGCGTCCACGAGCAGGCGGCCTACGCCGGGCCACTCGAAGACTTTCTCGATATATACGGAGCCAGAGAGCACGAAGCCCGCCTGGAGTCCGAGG
Source organism: Pseudomonadota bacterium (assembly GCA_030777385.1). Lineage (GTDB taxonomy): Bacteria > Pseudomonadota > Alphaproteobacteria > Rhizobiales > Beijerinckiaceae > Microvirga. The sequence continues at coordinate 726 of JALYFY010000370.1, forward strand.
ACGGGGACGATGGAAACCATCGCCGCCTTAAAGGCATGGCGCCAGACCACAGCCCGTTCGCCCACCCCCTTGGCTCGAGCGGTGCGGATGAAGTCCTGCCGCAGCACTTCGAGCATCGCCGAACGGGTGAGCCGCGCAATGACGCCCAGCGCTACGAGCGCCAGCGCCACGGAGGGGAGCACAAGGTGATGCGCCACGTCCCAGAAGCCGCCGCCGCCCAGGTAGGACAGCTCGTTCATCCCCGAGACCGGGAACCAGCGCAGATGCACGGCGAAGAACAGCACCATCATCATGCCCAGGAAAAACGAGGGGACCGAGATGCCCACGAGCACCGCGAAGGTGATCGCCCGATCCGCCCAGCCGAACTGCCGCGCGGCAGAGACGACCCCCGCCAGAAGGCCGAACCCTGCGCAGAGCACGAACGCGACGCCGGCAAGTAGGAGCGTGGCCCAGAACCGCTCCAGCACTTCGTCGAGAACGGGACGACCGACGGAGTAGGACTCGCCGAAGTCTCCCGTGAGCATGTTGGCGAGCCAACTCACGTACCGCACGATCATGGGCTTATCGAGGCCCAGATCGCGGTTCAGCTTCTCAACGTTCTCCGGGGTCGCATAGCTGCCCAGGATGGCGGTCGCGGTATCGCCAGGTATTGCTTCCATGATCAGGAAGACAATGACGCTCAAGCCTAAGAGCACCGGCACTGCGGACAGGAGCCGCCTGAGAATGTAGCTGCCCATGGTGGGAGCCTCGCTGAAGGGGACGGGCAGACCGGTACTTCGGCCCGCCCGTCAGGAGACATCACTCCTTGGTCACGTCCTCGAGGAGGAGCTGGAATGACGGCTGGAGCGCGAAGTTGCCGACTCGGTCGGAAGCCACCGCATTCTGCTCCCAGTTGGCGACAAAGACCCAGGGAGCGTCCTCGCGCACGATCTCCTGCATCTGCTTGTAGAGCTCCGCCCGCTCGGTCTGGTCAGTCGAGACGCGGGCCTGCTGGAGCAACTGGTCCACTTCGGGATTGGAATAATAACCCGAGTTGAAGCCGCCCTGGTCTGGCCAGGCCTCGGTCCTGAGCGCCAGGAAGGGCAGGGTGTCGGGATCATTCGTCATCCAGGCCATCTCAGCCATGTCGGCCTTGCCCTCGAGACCAGGGTTCACCTCGCCCAGGAAGGTGTTCCATTCGTAGGTCTCGATGGTCACGTCGAAGCCCACGGCTTCGAGGTCGGCCTGGATCGCCGTGCCCATGGCGACGGGATCGAGCATCCCCGAGCCGCCCTCGGTCACGTAGAAGGTCACGGCGGGGTTGGGCTGTCCGGCCTCCTCCAGAAGCGCACGCGCTCGGTCGGGGTCATAGGGATAGGGCTCCAACTCCTCGTTGTAGGCCCAACTGAAGGCCGGGGGCGTCGGCCCCGCCGCGACCTGAGCCGTGCCTTCCAGAACGTCGTTGACCAGCGCCTCCTTGTTGACTGCGTAGTTGGCAGCCTGGCGGATGCGCACGTCAGTGAAGGGACCTTCCTTCAGGTTCAGGATCAGGAACCAGAGGTGCGGACCCGCCGCTTCATAGATCTCGTAGCCCTCGCCTTCGAACTCGGAGAGTGACGCGGGCGGCACCTCGACCATGAGGTCGATGCCTCCCGACAGCATCTCGGCCACGCGGGTGTTGGGGTCGGTGAGAGGACGGAAGACCACAGCCTGTAACTCGGGTGCGCCGTTCCAGTGATCGGGGTTGGCCTCGACCACCACGGCCTCGTTCGGGCTCCATTCGGCGAACTTGAACGGCCCGGTGCCGACCGGGTTGCGGCCGAAATCCGCGCCCGATGCCTCGACAGCGGTGGGCGACACAATGGCCCCGGTGGTCTCGGCGAGGTTTGAAAGGAAGGGCGCATAGGGCTCGGAAAGCGTAAAGCGGACCGTGAGGTCATCCACGGCCTCGGTCGACGCGATGGAAGAGTAGAAGAACGCCAGCGGGAAGGGCCCGGTGCTGTGGAACGGGTGAGCCTCATCGAGCATGCGGTCGAAGGTGAACTTTACCGCCTCGGCGTTGAAGGGTGTCCCGTCGTGGAAGGTGACCCCTTCGCGCAGCTTGAAGGTGTATTGGAGGCCGTCCTCCGACACTTCCCAAGACTCGGCGAGCTCCGGGACAATATCGAACGTGCCGGGAGCGTAGCCCACAAGGCCTTCGAAAACGTTCACGAGGATGCGGAAGTCGTTGGCCGCCGTGACGGTTGCGGGATCAAGTGCCTGTGGCTCAGCCACCTGGCCTACGA
>JALYFY010000371.1 GCA_030777385.1 Pseudomonadota bacterium
GACGCTCGGTCTCGTGGGCATCGACAACCAGACGGGCGCTTCCCGCCTGACCTTCGGCATCCCAGAACTGCTCGACGGCATCGACGTGGTTATCGTCGCGGTGGGGCTCTTCGCCATTGGCGAGGCGCTGTACCAGGCCTCGCGTTACCGGCACGAGAAGGAAGAGATCTATACGCTCAAGGGCTCTCTTTGGATGAGTCGGGAGGATTGGAGCCGTTCGTGGAAGCCGTGGCTTCGCGGAACGGCCATTGGGTACCCCATTGGCTCGCTGCCCGCTGGCGGCAGCGAGATCCCGACCTTCCTGTCCTACGTGGTCGAAAAGCGCCTCGCCAAGAAGCCCGAGGAGTTCGGCCATGGAGCCATCGAAGCCGTAGCCGGGCCTGAAGCCGCCAACAACGCGTCGGCCGCAGGCGTGCTCACGCCGCTCCTTGCGCTAGGTCTGCCGACCTCCGCGACGGCCGCCATCATGCTCGCCGCCTTCCAGCAATATGGATTGCAGCCTGGTCCGCTGCTGTTCGAGAACGACCCGCAGCTCGTATGGGGCATGATCGCCAGCCTCTATATCGGCAACGTGTTCCTGCTCCTGCTCAACTTGCCCATGGCAGGCGTATGGGTCAAGCTGCTGCTGCTGCCCAAGCCCTGGCTATATGGCGGCATCCTGGCTTTTGCGACCCTCGGTGCCTATTCGCTGAACAACAACATCGTCGATCTCGTGCTGCTCTGGCTCATCGGCATTGGCGGGTTCGGCATGAGACTGCTCAACGTGCCGGTCGCACCCTGTATCGTGGGCGTCATCCTGGGACCCATGGCCGAGCAGCACTTCCGCCGCGCGCTCGCCATCAGCCAAGGCGACCTGTCGGTGTTCTACAATCCAATGACACATCCGTTAGCCGTGAGCCTGTTGGTGATCGCTATCGCCTTCCTCCTCGTACCGGTGCTCCTGCGGCTGCGCCGCGCCTGACGGCGGGCCGGAGGACCGTTTTGTTCCTTTTCACTCTCTTGGAGATCGACATGCCCGCTCCTCTTACGATTGCCGTTCTGCCCGGCGATCACATCGGCCCAGAAATCACTCGCGCTGCCGTTCTTGCGCTTGAGACCACTAACGAGACCTATGGTCTGAACCTGCGGTTCGAGGAGCATGCGGTTGGCCACGCGAGCCTGAAGGCGCATGGCACCACGCTTGCGGACAGCGTGTACAAAGCCGCTATCGAGGCCGATGGGATCCTTCTCGGACCATGCGACAACGGCGGTTATCCTGAGGCGAAGGACGGCGGCATCAACGTACCGGGCAAGTTCCGCCATGATCTCGATCTCTACGCCAACCTCCGTCCCTCGCGCTCGCACCCCAACGTGCCCCACGCGCGGCCCGGCCTTGACGTGCTGATCGTACGTGAGAACTCAGAAGGCTTTTATCCGGACCGCAACATGTTCGAGGGTTATGGCGAGGTGATGCCGGTGGAGGGCGTCGCGATTTCCATGCGCAAGATCACCGCGCATGCCTCAAACCGCATTGCACGCAGCGCATTCGAATGGGCTCGCAGACGGCGCAAGCATGTGACCATCGTCAGCAAGAAGCATATTTTCCGTATGACGGACGGGCTCTTCTACAATGAATGCGTAAAGGTCGCTGCCGAGTATCCGGATGTGAAATGGAGCTCGTCGATCGTCGATGCCTTCAACGCTGATGTCTATATGACGCCGGACCGCTATGACGTGGTGGTGATGACCAACCTGTTCGGCGACATCATTTCCAATCTCTGCTCCGCGCTCGCGGGAGGCCTCGGCCTCGGAGGAGGCGTCAATGCAGGCGTCAATCACGCCATGGCTAACGCCTCGCATGGCTCTGCGCCGGACATAGCCGGGCAGGACAAGGCCAATCCGATCAGCATGGCCATATCCGGCGCGATGCTTCTCGGCTGGCTTGGCCAGAAACATGGGCGCGAGGATTTGCTTCTGGCCGAGAAGGCTATCGAACGGGCGATCGACCACGTGCTTGAGAGCCCTGAGACCCGAACCGTGGATGTGGGCGGCAATGCCTCCTGCAGCCGGTCCGCCGCCGCCATTGCGGATGCGATCCAGCAAAAGGTATAGGATAGGCGGGAACGGGGAGGGTGCCGCATGCGCTCGGTGGGCGCGGGCCATCCCCTCCGCCAGGCAGCAACCAAGGCTTAGTCTCGGACATCTCATGACCCCGACCCGGGCTTCTGTTTCCCTTGTGTCGCTCTTTCTGGTGTTCTTTCGCGTGGGGCTCTTCAGCTTCGGTGGTGGGCTCTCGGGCTGGATCTATCGCGAGGTGGTGACCCTGAGGGGCTGGATGAGCGACGACGATTTCTTTTCGGGTCTAGCGCTCTCCCAAATCCTGCCCGGGGCGAACGTCACCAACCTCTCTGTCTATATCGGCCAGCGCCTGCGCGGGCCTGCGGGGTCGGCCTGCGCCCTTATTGGACTTGTGATCGGCCCTTTCTTTGCAGTCATTGCGCTGACCACAGCCTATGTCCAACTCGCTAGCATGCCGTGGATCGAGGACGCAATGAGCGGGGCTGCGGCTGCGGCTATCGGACTTCTGCTGGTTGTTGCTGTCAGGGGTGCCTACAGCGCGAGCCGCAGGCTCGTACCATTCCTAATTCTGGTGGCGACCTTCGTGGCCGTGGGCCTTCTGCAATGGCCGCTGGTGCCGGTCGTGCTGGGGCTCGCGCCCGTGTCTATCGCCTTTGCGTGGTGGAAGGCGTCGTCAGATGCGTGAGAACGTTCTTTGGTCCCTGATAGCCGTGTTCGTGCCGTTCTCGCTGGTCTCCATTGGGGGAGGTCCAAGCATCTTCGCGGGAATCCAGCATCAATCCGTCGAGGTCTATCACTGGGTCACCGCGCGGGAATTCGTCGACCTCTTCGCCATCGCGCGGGCCGCGTCCGGCCCGGGCTCCATGCTCGTGACTCTGCTCGGCTGGAAGGTGGCAGGTTGGACTGGCGCGATCGTGGCGACGCTCGCGCTGTTCATTCCCTCGTCGCTCCTCTGCTACGCCGTGACGAGGATGTGGAACCATTATCGTGGCCGCCACTGGCACACGGCGCTGGAGAACGGGCTTGCGCCGATCGGCGCGGGGCTAATCCTGGCTGGCGTGTTCGCGATCTTTCGTATCGCGGGGGCGGGCATACTGTCCTGGGTCGTCGCAGGCGCCGCGGCCGCGATCCTGGCTTGGCGTCCGAAGCTCAACCCGCTGATCCTGCTTGCGGGTGGTGCCGTCACCTTCGCAATGTGGCACGGCCTAGTTCCCATTGGTCGAGGTCCGTAGAGGAGTAGATCTTCGGGCAGGAGGCGAGTGCGGCTTTTCCAGGATGCCGGCCCCGGCGGATGTCCTCGAGGGCGTGCACGAGACCGCGCAGGCGATGGATCTCGGACTCCAGTTCGGGCACCGAGCCGTCCTTGTCGATGATGAAGGTCATAAGCATGCTCCGTCGCATCGGCCCCGACGATCGGCGGCCGGCGACTTGCGGTGTTGCTGGGAAGGGTCTGTTCAGTCGTGGAAGCGGGAGACACGGGTCTCGGGACCGATGCGGGCCTCGTCGAGGTCGATCCCGACGAAGCGGCGCAGGGCCATGGCGGCGATCGTGCCTATCGGGTCGCGCCCGTCGCGGATCACCTGAACGCAGGTTGCGAGCGGCATCGGTCCCTGCTCCTTGAGCAGCGTCAGCAGACGCACGCGGTCCCCGAGGGAGACGTGATGGTTGGCATAGCGCAGGAGGTCGCGGGCGTTGTCGAGGCGGTAGCCGTCGCGCAGGTCAGCCTCGGCGTGCGCCTCGTACCCGCACCCGATGTCATGGGCCGCATGAGGCACCCAGGGCGGAGGTGCCTTCCCGATGATCGGTACCGCATCGACGAGGACGAGGCCCGTCCGTCGCATGACGGAGAAGTCGGGTACGTGGGTTGCGCCGTCATGCGCAAGGGCCATCGGCAGGCACGTCTAGGCCTCCACGTCGGGATCGACGTCAAGCAGGCAGGCGAGGTCGCGTGCCGCGCGGGTCCGGAATAGGGGTGGGCCGTCGCAGCGCACGGTGCCGCGCGGCGGAAACGAGAGGGATGAGGCGCTTTCGCGGATTCGGGCCAGCAGGTCGGATCCATTGTCGGCGACGATGGCGGAAGATTGGGAGATGGGCATGGGTACGCTCGTCCCGTTGCGGACGGCAGGGGCCGTCGCGTGAACCAATCAGGGGCGGGTTCGGGAAATCAGCGTATCGAGGCTATTCGGGCCGCGCGCAAGGCGACCGGGCGCGGGAGGCACGGTCCGGTTTCGGCAAGGCGTGCAATTTCTTGGGCCATGGTCGGAACAAACAGGCAACGCGGCCAAGCTTGTCAACCGACTATTTCCACGTACCAATTCGCGGAAGGATACGCTGGTCCACCTTTACGGCTGCCCGCATTGTCCCTATCTCACGGTTCATTCCTCTGAAGTCATGTCCATCCGCCATGTCTGGCCCTCCGAGGGGCGGGGCCATGACCTGTCTTCACGTGGCGCTAAAACGAGACCCAACGCGATGCACGGCAG
>JALYFY010000372.1 GCA_030777385.1 Pseudomonadota bacterium
CCGCGCTCCGCGTTCCACTTGAGGTCGGGATCGGGCACCGTGAGGCCGAGATACTCGGCCTGCGGCACCGTCTGGTCGACGAACTTCTGGCGCAGCTCGTCGTTCGAGTTGATCTTGATCTTCCAGCGCATGGATTGCGCGCTGTGCACCGACTCCGCATCGGAAGGGCCGAACATCATCAGCGACGGCCACCACCAGCGGTTCAGGGCATCCTGCGCCATCTGCTTCTGCTCGGGGGTGCCGCGGGCGAGCTTCGTCATCGCGTCGTAGCCCTGGCGCTGGTGGAAGCTCTCCTCCTTGCAGATGCGGATCATCGCCCGGGAATAAGGACCATAGGAGCAGCGCTGCAGCGGCACCTGGTTCATGATCGCGGCACCGTCCACGAGCCAGCCGATGGCGCCGATATCGGCCCAGGTGAGCGTCGGATAGTTGAAGATGCTTGAATACTTCGCCTTGCCGCTGTTGAGCTGCTCCATGAGCTCGTCGCGGCTGACACCGAGCGTCTCGGCGGCACAGTAGAGATAGAGGCCGTGGCCCGCCTCGTCCTGCACCTTGGCGAGCAGGATGGCCTTGCGCTCCAGCGTCGGCGCGCGGGTGATCCAGTTGCCCTCCGGCTGCATGCCGATGATTTCGGAATGGGCATGCTGGGAGATCTGCCGGATCAGGGTCTTACGGTAGGCCTCGGGCATCCACTCCTTTGGCTCGATCTTGATGTCGGCATCGACGCGATCCTGGAAGGCCCGCTCCTCGGAGGACATCTCCTCCTTGGACTGGATGTGGTCGACGCCCGTTTTCACCATCTGTGCATACACGGCGCTTCTCCTTAGCCTTCGTTGTTCCGTCAGTCCTCGCTGCTGTCGGTCAACGCCTGGAAGGCAGCAATTTTCCATGCGTCAACGGCCAGGCATCAGGCGGCACGCCGCGAGGATGGGCAGCTGCACCCTTAATATGTCACAGAAAATGGAATATTCAAGATATTCTTGTAACGGATCGTCTAGCCGGCCTTCAATTCCATGACCGGATGGACTGCCGCAAAGCGCTGCCGAAAGCCCTGGTCCACCGGCGGAAGCGGTCCCTGATCGTTCTGGGCGTGGCTGTCGATCCAACCCTCGGCGGCAGGCAGCAGCATCTTGTAGATCGTGCCGCACAGGGTCCGGGCGGCCTCTCCCGCCCATGGGTTTGGCAGCAGCCCCTGGGGCAGCAACGGGTCCTTCAGAACCGCCCGGCGGTAGTCGTGGATCAGGAGAATGCGGACCAGCAGGGCATCGAGGCTGCTGAACCGAGCGCCCCTCTCCAGCGCTTTGAGGGTTCCCCCATAGGTGTCGATAAAGCGCCGGTAGCGGCCCTCGATGCTCTCCGGGGGCCAGGCGCGCTCCACCAGCCGCTGTGCCGTCGCTAGGTCCGCAGGGCTGGCCGAGAGACGAAGAAACCCGTCCCTTCCCTCGGAGGATGGCGCGGGGGCAATGAGCAGGTCCGTCCCGAGGGCGCCATAGCCGATCCCCGTCAGCTCAGCGCGCAGAGAGCCCCGATCCTGGCCATTGTCGAGGAGAAGGAGGTCGAAGGAGCCGTGCCAGGTCTGCGGCGGCTCGGCATAGATCCGCTGCGTCGCCTGGGCAAACGCCTCCTGGCCCTTTGCCGTTAGCCGGTAATAGCTGTTGCGCCCAACCTTCCAGCGCTCGAACCAGCCCTCCGACACGAGCCGGGACAGGGCGGTCCTGACCAGGGTATCGCTGATGCGAAACGCCCGCATGATCTCGTGGAGAGAGGACAGGGACAGAACCCCACCCCGCGGCACGACCGCATCCCCGAAGACCGTCACGATCAGCGAACCCGCCCGGATGGGGGTCCGCTCGTGAAACCGGTCCAGGAGGGATTCGACAAACGCGGCCATCCAAACCAACTCCGTTCCTTCAAGATCGCGGCGATAACCGCCTCTATGGTCCATCGTGTCCTAACTTATTCATGCCCCTCCTGTCCCTGTCGACTCCGAGGCTACGGGAGCAGGACTCCCAAAAATTCTTGACTAACCGACCGGTCGGTCAATAATGCCCGCCAAAGGTGCAGCTTCTTTCGAACCAGCGCCGTCACCCCCGTTCCTTAAGGTGTCCAGATGAGACTTGAGAGCTTCGTTCGCGGAAGTTGGATGTCCCCGGGTCAGGAGCTGGCGGAGGTTCGCAGCGCCGTGACGGGCGATGTGGTCGCCGAGGTGGCCAGCGGCGGTCTCGATATGGGCGAGGTGCTGGCCTATGCCCGGCAGGTGGGCGGTCCCAATCTCCGGCGGCTGACCTTCCACCAACGTTCAGAGCTACTGAAAGCTCTTGCCATCTATCTGTCAGAGCGTAAGGAGCAGCTCTACACGCTCTCCTACCAGACCGGCACCACGCGATCGGACAACTTCATCGACGTGGATGGCGGCATCGGCACCCTCTTCGTCTACTCCTCGAAGGGCCGCCGGGAACTGCCCAACTCCACCTTCCTGCTGGATGGAGCCGTCGAGCCGCTCTCCAAGGGAGGCAGCTTCGTCGGCCAACACGTCCTGGCGCCATTGGCTGGTGTGGCCGTTCACATCAACGCCTTCAACTTCCCCTGCTGGGGCCTGCTCGAGAAGCTCGCACCTGCCATTCTGGCCGGCGTCCCGGTGGTGACAAAGCCCGCGACGATCACGTCTTACGTGGCTCACGCGCTCGTGCAGATGATCACGGAATCCCGCATCCTGCCCGAGGGTGCGCTCCAGTGCATCATCGGCTCCACAGGCGATCTCTTCGATCACCTGACCTGCCAGGACGTGGTCTCCTTCACCGGTTCGGCGGACACGGCCCAGAAGCTGCAGCGCCACCCGGTGATCGCCCGTGAATCCGTTCGTTTCATTGCGGAACGCGATTCCCTGAACGCCGCTATCTTGGCGCCGGATGCCGGCCCCGGCACGCCGGAATTCGATCTCTTCATCAAGGAAGTCGCCAAGGAGATGACGGTCAAGGCCGGGCAGAAATGCACCGCCATTCGCCGCGCGATCGCACCGAACGTTCATGTGCCTGCCGTGATCGAGGCCCTGCGTGAGCGGCTCT
>JALYFY010000373.1 GCA_030777385.1 Pseudomonadota bacterium
TGCGCTGGACCTACCGGTTGACCCTGCCGCCGGTGCAGTCCACGGAAGAGGGGCTCGCGCAGATCGAGGCGGAGGCGAACCGGGTCCTGCCGGAGGCGGGCTGGAACATCCGCACCCGCCTCAATGCGGATCCGCGCTTTGCCCGCAATATCGAGCGCTTTACCCAGTTCCTGACCCTCGTCGGCCTCACGGCGCTCCTTGTGGGCGGCGTCGGCGTCGCCAACGCGGTGCGCGGCTTCGTCGACCGCAAGCGCGCCTCCATTGCGACCTTGAAGAGCCTTGGCGCCCCCGGCGGACAGGTGGTGATGCTCTATCTGACCCAGGTCATGGTGATCGCGATGGTCGGCATCGGCATCGGACTGGCCTTCGGCGCAGCCCTGCCTTTCGTGATCACCGGCCTCTTCGGCCACCTCCTGCCGATCCCGATCCAGCCGACCCTGGCTTGGAGCGAACTCGGCATCGCGCTGCTCTACGGCATCCTGACGGCTCTGGTCTTTGCCCTGGCGCCCCTAGGGAGAGCCCATGACGTGCCGGTGTCCGGGCTCTTCCGCGACCAGATCGATCCGGAGCGGCGCTGGCCGCGCAAGCGCTATCTCACGGCGCTGGCGCTGTCTGTGGCCGCCCTCGTGGGGCTTGCCGTATTCGCAGCCTACGACCAGCGGATCGCCCTGATGTTCGTCGCCGCTGCGGCCGGGTCCTTCGTGCTCCTGCGCCTCGTGGCGCTCGGGATCATGGCGCTCGCCCGCCGCCTGCCGCGTCCCCGGAGCACGTCGCCGCGTCTGGCGCTCGCCAATATCCATCGGCCCGGGGCGCTCACGCCCTCCCTGGTGCTGTCCCTGGGCTTGGGCATCACGCTCCTCGTGACGCTTGCGCTCATCGACACCAACCTGACCCGCCAGCTGACGCAAAGCCTGCCGCAGCGCGCGCCGAGCTTCTTCTTCCTCGACATCCCCAACCAGCAGGCGGACGCATTCGAGGGCTTCCTGAAGGAGCAGGCGCCCAACACCCAGATCGAGCGCGTGCCGATGATGCGCGGGCGCCTCGTGACGCTCGGCGGGCGGCCCGTGGCCGAGGTCAAGGCGCCTGAGGATGTGTCCTGGGTGCTGGAGGGCGACCGGGGCATCACCTATGCCAAGGCGCCGCCCGAGGGCTCCAAGGTTGTCCAGGGCGAGTGGTGGCCGGAGGATTACCGCGGCAGGCCGCTGGTCTCCTTCGACCGCAGGATCGCGGAGGGGCTGGGCGTCAAGATCGGCGACGAGATCACCGTCAACGTGCTCGGGCGCAACATATCGGCCACCATCGCGAACCTGCGCGAGGTGGAATGGCGCTCCATGGGCATCAACTTCGTCATGGTGTTCTCGCCCAACGCCTTTGCGGGCGCGCCCCATACGCACCTGGCCACCGTCACCTTCCCCAACGGCTCGGATGCGGCGCTCGATGCCCGCATCCTGCGCAGCTCCGCCCAAGCCTATCCCATGGTCACGAGCGTGCGGGTGAAGGATGCGCTGGAGGCCGTGAACGATGTGGTGTCCCAGCTCGTCATGGCGATTCGCGGGGCAAGCTCGATTGCGCTGATCGCGAGCCTTCTGGTCCTGGCTGGAGCTCTGGCGGCCGGCCAGCGTGCCCGCCTCTACGATGCGGTGGTGCTGAAAACGCTCGGCGCCACCCGCGCCCGGCTGCTCTCGGCCTATGCTCTGGAATATGGCGTGTTGGGCATAGCGACGGCGGTGTTCGGCCTGTTGGCCGGGACGCTCGCGGCCTACTTCATCATCACGCGGGTCATGAACCTAAGCTTTACCTTAGATTTGTCGGGCGCCCTTTTGGCTTCTGCGCTCGCGGTTCTGGTGAGCGTCGGACTAGGCCTGATGGGAACCTGGCGGATCCTCAGTCAAAAGCCGGCGCAATACTTAAGAAACCTTTAAGGTTCAAGCCGCCGGCAGGCGTTATAAAGGAGCGCGGGAAGCGGTGTGAAGAGCAGCAGCAACTCTGCTCCTCATTCTTCTTTTTCACGAAGCGTTGAAGCTTGACGCTCCCCCTTGCGGAAAGACCGGCGACATCTCATATTTTGGGTGTCGCCGAAAAACGGCGGCCAAGGGCTGACGTCTCAGCCCTTCGAGGGAACACGGAACACCGCGAGAAAGGACTCCGATGCAACCGTATGAGCAAAACCAAACCGCCTATGGCACCGGCTTTGCCCGGACGGCAGCACAGGTCGACCAGGGCCTGCGCGCCTTCATGCTCGGCGTCTACAACAACATGGTCCTGGGCCTTGCC
>JALYFY010000374.1 GCA_030777385.1 Pseudomonadota bacterium
GAGGTCACCAAGTTCCTCGTCTACAATGCCCGCAAGCGGCAGGAGGGCGGCGACCAGGCCTCCACCTATTTCGAGCGCACCGAATGCGTAGCCGGCGTGCAGGATGCGCGCTTCCAGCAGCTCATGCCCGATGTGCTGCACTGGCTCGGCATCCGCCGCATCGACCGGCTCATGTCCATGTCCAACATGAAATACGACGCCATCACCGGCTCCGGCATCGAGGTGGTGGAGCGCGTGCCGATCCCGGCAGAGCTGGTGCCGCCGGATGCGCAGGTGGAGATCGAGGCGAAGAAGGCCGCCGGCTACTACACGCCGGACGGAGCCCCCGATCCGTCCAGCCTCGACCAGGTCAAGGGCCGCGACCTGGAGCGCTTTTAGAACATCGGCTGGCGAAGCCCGTGCCGGCTTACTGTCGGCACGGGCTTCGCCTTTAACCTTCTCGTCAATCGGCCGTGCCCAGGGATGCTGGGCTGCCTGAGACTGTGCTATCGCTTCCCGACCCGAGAGCACCGGAGTTCTGCGTGACGGATCAGCCCCACCTGTCTTCCGAGACGAAAGCCGCCAAAAACCTTCTGTCCGCTGCAGCGGTGCGGGAGCGGGCGCACCGGCTTCTGCAGGCCGGCCTGGACGGCCGCCTCCGGCATTTTTCCGTCGACATCGCCCGCCTTGAGGCCTGCGCCGATGAGGTTGTGGCCACGATCCGGCAGGCCTATCCGTCCCTCGATATTCCCTTCCATGCCCGCTGGCGCCACTTTTCCGCCGGGGGGCACGACCGCTGGGATGCGGTGATGCACGGCGCGCCCTGGCAGGACGCCGCCGAGATGGCCCGCTCCGCCTTCGATCTTGCCATCGTGTCGGTCCTGCTCGATGCGGGCGCCGGAGCGCAATGGCGCTACGAGGAAGGCCGCACCGGCGAGATCTATATCCGCTCCGAGGGGCTTGCGGTGGCAAGCTTCGACATGTTCGTGAGCGGCGCCTTCTCGAGCAGGCCGGAGGACCCGTTCCGGGTCGATGCCGATGTGCTGATGACGCTTACGGCGGACGATCTGGCGTCGGGCTTCCAGGTGTCGCCTGACAACCCGCTCGTCGGGCTAGAGGGCCGCGCCTCGCTCCTCAACCGCCTCGGGCGCGTGATCGCCACGAACCCGGACATCTTCGCCCAACATGACGATGCCCGCCCCGGCGGTCTCTACGATGTGATCGCCGCCACGGCCGAGAACGGCAGCATCAAGGCGACCTCTATTCTCGAGGCCCTGCTCACGCATCTCGGTCCCATCTGGCCCGGCCGGATCACGCTCGGCGGCGTCGATCTCGGCGACACCTGGCGCCATCCCCTGGTCGACGCACAGGACGCCACGAAGGAGCTCGTTCCCTTCCACAAGCTCTCCCAGTGGCTGTCCTACTCCCTGATCGAGCCGCTCGAATGGGCGGGCAGCAAGGTCGTGGAAGTGGACGGCCTCACGGGCCTGCCCGAATACCGCAACGGCGGCCTGTTCCTCGACACGGGCGTGATCGCCCTGAAGGATGCGGCCGATGCCACGCGCGCGCATGCGGTGGACTCGCAGCTTGTCGTGGAATGGCGGGCCTTGACGGTCGCCCTTCTCGACCGCATTGCCGATCCGATCCGCGCAAGGCTAGGATTCGCCGCGGAGGATTTCCCCTTGGCCAAGGCGCTCGAAGGCGGCACCTGGGCCACGGGCCGGAGATTGGCGAAGGAGAAGCGCGGCGACGGCTCGCCCCCTCTCAGCGTGATCAGTGACGGGACGGTGTTTTAGATGAATCGGCAGACAGCAATCCAAGAGGGGACAAGCATGCAGGGCGTCACGGTGGTCGATCATCCGCTGGTTCAGCACAAGCTGACCCTGATGCGGGACAAGGAGCGCTCCACGAAGGGCTTCCGCCAGCTCCTCAACGAGATCGGCATGCTCCTCTGCTACGAGGTCACCCGCGACCTGCCCATGGAGCGTATCCAGATCGAGACGCCTCTCACCACCATGGAAGGCGCGCAGATTGCCGGCAAGAAGCTGGTCCTGGCCCCGATCCTGCGCGCCGGCGTCGGCTTCCTCGACGGCATGCTGACCCTCGTTCCTGCAGCCCGCGTGGCGCATATCGGCCTCTACCGCGATCCGGAATCGCTCCAGGCCGTTGAGTACTACTTCAAGGCGCCGTCCGATCTTGCCGACCGCATGGTTCTGGTGCTCGATCCCATGCTCGCCACCGCCAATTCGGCGGTGGCCGCCATCGACCGACTGAAGGAGCGGGGCGCGAAGGATCTGCGCTTCGTCTGCCTGCTGGCTGCTCCCGAGGGCATCGAGAAGCTGCGCGGCGCACACCCGGACGTGCATATCTGGACCGCTTCCATCGACGATCGTCTCAACGACCACGGCTATATCGAGCCGGGCTTGGGCGATGCCGGCGACCGGATGTACGGAACGCGCTGACGCCTCTCGCGCTTTATGCTCTAGCGGTCTCAACCACGGATCAACGCCTTGCGCTTCATCGTCGCCGACTGGGGAACCACCCGCTTTCGCGGTTATCTGATGGAGGACGAGACGGTTCTCGATCAGGTCTCGTCCAATGAGGGGGTCTCGGCCCTGGAAAAGGGCCAGCACCGCGATGTCTTCCTGCGCCAATGCGGGCGCTGGCTGGAAGCCGAGCCCCATGCCCCGGTGCTGCTCGTCGGCATGGTGGGAAGCCGCGAAGGCTGGGTCGAGGCGCCCTATGCGTCCTGCCCCGCAGGTCCTGCCGAGATTGCGGGGGCGCTCGTGCCGGTGGACCTGGACAACGGACGCAAGGGACACATCGTCCCGGGCCTGTTCTGCGAGCCCGCCCCAGGCGCTGCGGACGTGATGCGCGGCGAGGAGACGCTGGTCATGGGTTCCGGCGTCGAGGATGGCCTGATCTGCTCGGCGGGCACCCATCCCAAGTGGATCTTGGTGAAGAGCGGCCGCATCGAGCGCTTCGCCACCTACATGACCGGCGAGATGTACGCGCTCCTGCGCGAGCATTCCATGATCGGCCGCCCGGCCACGCAGCCCGAGGACCCGAAGGGCTTCGATCTCGGGCTCGACGCCGCAGACCGCAACCAAGGGGACAACGGGGTCGGCCTGCTCCATCTGCTGTTCAGCGCCCGCGCGTCCGTCGTCTCGCGCCGCATGGACAGTAATCTGCTTGCCCCCTACCTCTCGGGCCTTCTCACGGGCGACGAGATCAATGGAGCCCTGTCGCAGTTCGGCCGCCCCTCCTCCGTGACAATCCTAGCCGAGCCGGGCCGCGCCGACCTCTATGTGCACGCGCTGGAGCGCCACGGCATCAGGGCTGAGGTCAAGGTTCCGCAGCAGGCGCTCATCGCGGGCTTGGCGCGGATCGTGCGCCAGCATGCTGTGAGGTGAGCCGCACGTGTCATCCCGGGGCTGCGAAGCAGAGCCCGGTATCCATACCCGCTGACGGGTCAGGATAAACAAAACGGCATCCGATACGTCTTGTATGATCGCCGTCGCGGTTATGGATCCCCGCCAGCGCGGGGATGACAGTGTTGAGGTTCCAGCGCCTTATCCTGCACCCGGTCCCGGATTTCCGCTTACGCTACGTCCGGGATGACACGCGTTCCGTTCGCCCTTAAAACTGCTCCCAACCTTTTCTCAGACGAGATCCCCATCCATGCCCCATCCTCTCCTCGCCTCTGCAAACGACGCATCGAAGCCCGTTTGGCTTGTGACGGAGCAGACGTGGCCTTCGATGGCCGAGGGGCTGCCGCAGACGGCGCAGGGCTTTGCGAAGGCGCAGGGCTTCCAGGGCAAGGCGGGAAGTCACTGCCTGCTGCCGGATGCGGACGGCAACCTTATGGGCGTGGCCTTCGGCCTCAACGGTGCGGATGCCAAGCACACGGATCCGTTCCTGGTCGGCAGGCTTCCCACCCTGCTGCCGGAGGGCGTTTACCGCTTCGAGACAGGTGCACAAAATCCAACGCTCGCAACGCTTGCTTGGCTTCTGGGTGCCTACAGTTTCAACCGCTATCGCAAGCGCAGCGAAAAATCCGTCCGTCTCGTGCCGCCGAACGGCGTCGATGCGGAGGATGTGGCGCGGATTGCGAATGCCGTCATGGCAAGCCGCGATCTTGTCAACACGCCAACCAGCGACCT
>JALYFY010000375.1 GCA_030777385.1 Pseudomonadota bacterium
CGGCTTGGCAGGTCATGGATCTGCTCGCGAGCGCGGCAGTTCCCTGTGCCTTGGTCTCCATGGGAATAGCGCTCCGCCGCTACGGGATGCAGACCGGCTGGAAGCTGCCGACCCTGATCTCGTTCCTCAAGCTCGTGGTCCATCCCCTCGTGGTGCTGCTGCTCGCCACCCAGGTCTTCAGCATGCCACCGGTCTGGGCAGGCGTTGCGGTGCTCTTCGCCTCCTGCCCATCGGGCATCAACGCCTATCTCTTCGCCGAGCGCTATGGAGAAGGCGTAGCTTTGGCATCGAGTGCGGTCACCCTGTCGACATTCCTTGCCCTGGGCACCACTGTTCTCTGGCTTTACGTGCTGGGCGTGGGCTGAGGATCGAAGCCGAGACGCCGCCATATCGCTTCGGGAGTGGTGCCATCCGCACGCAATTCCGCCAGGGCCTCGGACCGGCGGCTCTTTGCCAGCTTGTCGCCCGCCGGATCGAGAACCAGCCCATGGTGATGGTAGAGCGGCGTCGGCAGGGTCAACAAAGCCTGCAGGAGCACGTGCAGATCGGTTGCGGCCTCGAGATCCCGGCCACGAACCACATGGGTGACGCCCTGGAGGGCGTCGTCCACCACGACTGACAGGTGATAGCTCGTGGGCGTGTCCTTGCGCACGATCACCGCATCGCCCCAGCGCCAGGGCAGCGCCTCCACAGCTTCCTCACGGCCCTCACGATCAAAGCGCCTATAGGCATGAGGCCCCGGCAGCAGCTGCTGGAGAGTCTCTCTGTCGAGACGCCAGGCATGGATCTCGCCGCTGCTGATGCGGCGCTGGACCTCCCTGGCAGGGAGCTTTCGGCAGTTGCCCGGATAGAGGGGAGCGCCATCGGGATCGCGGGGCCAAGGCTCGCCATCCGCCTCCCGGCAGGCGACCGCATCGGCGATATCCTTGCGTGAGCAGAAGCAGGGGTAAACCACGCCCCTCCCCTTCAGCTTCAGGAAAGCGGCGTGATAATCGGCAAAATGCTCCGACTGCCGCCGCACAGGCTTCTCCCAGCCTAACCCCAGCCATGCGAGGTCTTCATAGATGGCGCTCTCGAATTCGGGACGGCAGCGTGTGATATCGATATCTTCGATGCGCAGGAGGAATCGGCCCTCGAAGCGCCGGGCAAAGCTGGCATTGAGCAGAGCGGAATAGGCATGACCCAGATGAAGTCGTCCATTGGGGCTGGGAGCAAATCGGAAAACGGGCCTCGTCACGGGTGCCTGCAGGGTAGGGAGAAACGTGAAGGAATGGCTACCCTCCTCGAAACGGACGCGGTTCTCAAGAGGGGCCTGAGCGAGCTCGCAAGGGCCGATCCCGTCATGGCAGGGCTTGCCGCAGACGGGATCGTGCCGCAGCTGCGCAAGCGCCCGCCGGGCTTCGAGGGCTTGGCCTGGATCGTCGTCGGCCAGCAGGTCTCGACGGCAAGCGCTGCCGCCATCTGGACACGCCTGCGGCAGGTTCTTGACCCGGCAACCCCGGAGACCTTTCTTGCCCTGTCGGACGAGAGCCTGCGGGCAGCCGGGCTTTCAGCCGGCAAGGTCAGAACGATCCGCGCCGCTGCCACGGAAATCACCGAGGGCCGCCTCCCGCTCGATCGGCTGCACCAATTGTCGGCGGACGAAGCCCACGCCCTTCTCACAAGGGTCAAGGGAATAGGTCCTTGGACGGCCGATATCTACCTGCTCTTCTGCCTTGGGCACCCGGATGCCTTTCCGAGCGGCGACCTTGCCGTGCAGGAGGCCGCCCGATTGGCCTACGGGTTGGAGCAGAGGCCGGACGCCAAGGCGCTCACAGCCCTCGCCGAACGCTGGCGCCCCTGGCGGGGCGTGGCCGCCAAGGTGCTCTGGGCCTACTATCGCGTGATCAAAACGCGGGAGGGCGCGCCGGCCTGATCGGCAATGTGCTCGATCCGGGAAGCCATCGGCTTCCCGTCATTTAGAGGATAATCATGATGGCCTCCATCGACGGCCGGCGCCTTGCTCCCAAATCCGGGGCTCCCAAGCAGCTCGTGGTCCTGCTCCATGGCCTCGGGGCGGACGGGAACGACCTGATCGAGCTTGGGCAGCAATGGCGCGACTGGCTGCCGGATGCGGCTTTCGTGGCGCCGCATGCTCCCGACCCTTGCGGGAACGTGCCCATGGGACGGGAATGGTTTCCGCTCACCCTGAGCGATCCGCAGGAGTTCTGGCGCGGCGTCACCTATGCGGGCCCGGGTCTCGACGCTTTCCTGGACCGGGAACTGGCCCGCTATTCCCTGCCCGCCTCGAGCCTTGCCCTCGTGGGTTTCAGCCAGGGCGCCATGATGGCGCTGCATGTGGGCTTGCGCCGGCAGGCCGCCCCTGCGGCCATCATCGGATATTCCGGTCTTCTGGTGCTGGAGGATGGGAAGGGCCCCGAGAGCCTCAAAGAGGCGCGGTCTAAGCCGCCGATCCTTCTGATCCATGGCGACCAGGACGACGTGGTCCCGGTCGAGATGTTCTTCTTCTCCAAGGAGGCTCTGGCGGCGGCCGAACTCCCCTGCCAGTGGCATCTCTCAGCAGGCGTCGGCCATGGCATCGACCCGGAAGGCCTAAGGCAGGGAGGCCTCTTCCTCACCCAGGCCTTCGGGCTCCCCCGCCCGGAACGGGCTTAACCTCGCGCAGCAGCAAGGGACGCCTGGGCTCCGGCTCTGAGCATGGAAATGTCGTTGCCGATGGACACCATATGGAAGCCCTTGCGCGTCAGCTCGCCCGCCCGTGCGCCGGATGCGGCAAAGACGGCAGCCAGCTTCCCCGCGGCCCTCACCCGGTCGAGGGCATGGTCCAGGGCCTTCTCGACCTCGGCGCCGGCGGGGTCGAGGCCCTTTCCTCCTGAAAGCGCAATGGAGAGATCGGACGGGCCGATGAAAACCCCATCGATTCCAGGCACCGCCAGGATATCGTCGATGATGCTCAGGGCTTCCCGGGTCTCCACCATGGCGAAGGAGACGGTGAGGCCATTGGCCTGCTGGAGATAGTCTCCCGGCTGCAGCCCCGTCAGGGACAGGGCCCCATAGGCGCCCCAGCTGCGCTCGCCCAAGGGGGGAAATTTCATAAAACCCGCGAAGCGCCGGGCGTCCTCGACGGTGTTGATCATGGGAGCGATCACCCCTGAGGCTCCCGCATCGAGGAACCGGGACGCGCTGGCGAAGTCTCCCACGGGAATGCGAACCAGGGCTGGCTTTGCGGCGGCTGCGATCAGCTGCACCGCCTGGACCGAAGCGGCAAAGTCGATGGAGCCGTGCTGCATGTCCAGCACCACCGCGTCGAAAGCCTCGCGGGCCAGAAGCCCGGCAACGGATGGGTCCGGCATGCCGCACCAGGCCGTCAAAAGGGGGGACCCGCTCCTCAGGCGGCTGGCGAAAGCATTGGCTGGCATGGTGCCCCCTTGAGACATTTCATCGGCTGACGGGACGAGAGCGGCGGGGCGTCAGCGCCCGGCCTTGATCTCTTCGATGGCGCGGGCCGTCAGTTCCCCGAACTTGCGGCTGAGCTCGGATTCGTCCACCGGCTTGCCGGCCGCTTCGAGGTCCTTGCGCACCTTGCGCAGGACATCCTCATCCCCGGCCTCCTCGAAATCGGCCAGGACGACGCTCTTGGCGTAGGCGTCTGCCTCCTCCCCCGTCTTTCCGGTGCGCTCCGCGACCCAGAGACCCAGCAGCTTGTTGCGCCGGGCCGTCGCCTTGAAGCGCAGATCCGCATCGTGAGCGAATTGCTTCTCGAAGGCGTCGCCCCGCTCGTTGAAGGTGGTCATCGGGTCATTCTCCTTGTGGTGAGCCTCATGCGATATAAGGGCGCACTCACGCCACTGCCAGACACCCCCCATCTTTATGACCGGTACTTTCATGAAGCTGCAGCTTTCGGCCCATCTCCCCGCGTTGTGCTTGCTCAAGGGATCGGATAGGTTGCCCCTCAGGCGGAGCGCCGGTGTCAAGCCGCGCCTACGCCAGCCGCGGACTTGAACCCTTCATCCTCAAGGAGCCTCGGCAAATGGATTTTCTCAAACCACGGTACACGCCTATGAATCGTCGCCGTCGCATCTATGAGGGCAAGGCGAAGGTCCTCTATGAGGGACCGGAACCCGGAACGCTCATCCAGCACTTCAAGGATGACGCGACCGCCTTCAATGCCAAGAAGCATGAAGTGATCGACGGCAAGGGCGTGCTCAACAACCGGATCTCGGAATACCTGTTCCAGCATCTGAACGACATCGGCATCCCGACCCACTTCATCCGTCGCCTGAACATGCGCGAGCAGCTGATTCGCGAGGTCGAGATCATTCCGCTCCAGGTCGTCGTGCGGAACGTCGCGGCCGGTTCGCTCGCCACCCGCCTCGGCATCGAGGAGGGCACGCAGCTCCCGCGCTCGATCATCGAATTCTATTACAAGAACGATGCCCTGGGGGATCCGATCGTCTCGGAGGAGCACGTCACGGCCTTCGGGTGGGCGACTCCCCAGGAGATCGACGACATCATGGCCCTGGCGATCCGGGTCAACGACTTCCTGTCGGGACTCTTCCTCGGCGTCGGCATCCGCCTCGTGGACTTCAAGCTCGAGACCGGCCGTCTCTGGGAAGGCGAGATGATGCGCATCGTCGTGGCCGACGAGATCTCCCCGGATTCCTGCCGCCTCTGGGACATCAAGTCCAAGGACAAGCTCGACAAGGACCG
>JALYFY010000376.1 GCA_030777385.1 Pseudomonadota bacterium
CCTATGATCGCGGGTGGCCGATCCTGGCTTGCTCCAGGTCCGCTGAAACGAGGCGCGCGTGATGAGCAGCTTGGCTCTTAAATCTCACCAAACCATCGAGCCAGGCTGCCCGTTGCGCCACCCTCGATCACCTACAAGGCTCGCAGCGCAACGCTGCGGACCGCTGGGGCATGCCCTTGTTCTTAACAACATTCCTTTGTTCGTCATTCATTGCATGAGGTTTCGTCGTGAGCCGTGTTTGCACCAGCCTGCCCAACCTGATCCGGGTAGTGCCACCTGCCGCAGGCGCGGGTCCGCACGCAAGACGTCTGTCAGGCGGATTCGGGCCGCCGTGCTTTCCCGAGAGCCGCAAGCGCTTTGCCGATGCGGTGCTGGAGGACATGACCGAGCACCGCGAGCATCGGGTCAACCACCGCGCCAACCTCGCGGCGTTCCTGCAGCGGTAGGATCGCGGCCCGTCCCGGCTACGCAACGTGCGGAGCGGCCTCATAGTAGTGCCGCACCTCCCGGTGGCCGCGCAGGTTCGGGGGCCGGTAGGGCTTCATCTCGTCGTAATGCAGCACCTGGAGCTGCGCGAAGCGCTCCTTGACAGACGGGTGCAGGACGGCGTCCTCGGGCACCCGCCGCCGCCCCTTCTTCCACAGGTGGCCGAACCGACCGGTCTTGCATTCGTCGTGCTGAGGTCCCGCCGGGGACGGGTAGAGCTGAAGGACATCGCCGTCGATCCTGATGCCGTAGGGCACCCCCTGCGCGGCCTCGACCATCCATCTGAGCGCAATGTCGGAGAGCCGGGCCTCGTTCTCGGGATAGCTGCCGCCCACATCCGAGTGGTTGCCCGCAAACCAGACCTGCTCGAAGCGCCCGCCCTCGTTGTCCATCCCCTCGTTCGTCCAGGGCACGCGGTCGAAATCCGCCCGGTTCTCGTCGATGGCCAGGGCGTGCTTGGCGTACGCCACATCCGGATTGAGCTGGTTGTCGTAGAACCTCATCTTGAGACCGGTGAGGTGCAGGGTCTCCCAGGCCGTATAGCCCTTGAGCCCGACGGCGTATTTCACATAAGTTTTCAGAAAAGCGATCCCCGCCAGAACAGTTGCAACCGCCACCAGGGACCCGAACCAGAACCAGAAGGTTTGCGCCAGCAGCGCGAGAAGTCCGCTGGCCACGGCCATCAACAGGACAGCTCCCAAGGCCAGCACCAGCAGCAGGCCGGGGCTGCCGAGCGCCGCCACGGTGTCGAACACGCCGATGAAGTAAGGAACCGCGTTGGCCTTCCCGTCGGCATCGGAGCCGTGCTGCGCCCGGAAGCGCGCCGCCAGGGCGTTCCTCTGCCCGAGATATTTCTCGTCCTTCGGGGAGCTCACATGCTGGTAGACGTGCCTGACTGCCTCGGCCGCGATGGCGCGCGTGGTCTGCGGATCGCGCCGCAGGGGCGTGCCGTCCTTCATCGTCGTCGGCACGCCGCACAGGCCGAGCACGCCGCCGAGGCAGCGCACCGTGTAGGCGCCGCGGCTGAAGCCAAAGAGATAGATGCGGTCCCCCGGCTCCCACAGGGTCAGGATGGCCGCATAGCAGTCGATGATGTTGGCCGTCAGCCCGAGCCCCATCGCTTGGCTGACCTTGTTGTAAGCCCACCGCCCCATCCGGATCAGCGTTCCGGACCCCAGCGTCTGCGTTCCCAGGCCGGGATCGTAGAAGGTCAGCTGCTCGGCAGGGTCGATGGAGGAATCGGGCCCGCACCGGGTTGCCCGAAACAGCTTGTAGATGTTGCTGCGGCGCTCATCGGGGAGCAGCCCGCCGGCCTGGCCGGTACCATCGGAGAAGATGAGGATGTTCTTGCCCGCCATCGGTCCACCGCTGCCGCAGGTTGCTCCAGTTAAACCAAGCGGGCGGCCTTGAGGCAAGCCCTCCGATCGCTCCCGGACAGGTGCCGGGCGCAACTGCAGGGCTGAAGGTGCTCAAACGGAAAAGCCCAGGCTCCGGGGCGAACGGGCGGGATGCGGTCGCATCTCCTGCCTCGCCTGCTACGGGCCTGGGCTGATAGAGGTCCAGTCGGGCGCCTGCATCGTCAGGCAAGCGCAGGGATCGGACCGGCCGGAGTACATCCGTCCGTACACGGTCCCATCGAAGCTGGCGGTGACGCCCGCCGCTCTCGAAGTCCACAATGTCCGCTGGGTAAGCCTGATATGGGGATTGAGGCTCAATTCGCAAGGGCTGCGCGAAGGCCTTCAAAGGCCGTCA
>JALYFY010000377.1 GCA_030777385.1 Pseudomonadota bacterium
GAACCGTCAAGGCGACGTTGGGCTCCGTGAATGTTCCAGTTGTCTGCGCCGGCGCGCTGGTGAAGCCGGGCGACGTGATCGTGGCCGATGACGATGGCATCCTGGTGGTGCCCCGTCGCGAAGCCGAGGCGGTTGCGGTTGCCGGTGAGGCCCGCGTGGCCAACGAGGGCGCGAAGCGCGAGCAGCTTGCCTCCGGGGTTCTCGGCCTCGACCTCTACAAGATGCGCGAGCCGCTGGAAAAAGCCGGCCTCGTTTACGTCGAATACAGGGATGAGGACTGAGAGTCTCATCCATATCCAGCGGCAGAACGGTGTGAACATGAGCCTTGAGATTGCCTTCATCGGCTATGGAGAAGTCGGCCAGCTCTTCTCGCGCCAGCTTGCAACGAAGCCGGGCGTGCGTGTGAGGGTCTACGACATCCTGTTTGACGATCCCGGAAAAGGTGCGGACCTCCGGCAGCGCGCCGAAGATGCAGGCGTTCATGCCGCCGCCAGCACGGCCGATGCCTGTGAGGGAGCCAGCATCGTCATCTCGGCCGTGACTGCCGATTCTGCAGTCACGGCGGCTGAACAGGCCGCTGCGTACCTCAAGCAGCACCAGACCTATATCGATCTCAACTCCGTCTCGCCCGCGACGAAGCTCAAGGTAGCCGAGCAGGTTTTGCCCATGGGAGCGAACTTCGTCGAGTTTGCCGTCATGGCGCCTGTCGGCGGCGTCGGGATCGAGGTGCCGATCCTGAGCGGCGGCCGGACAGCCCAGGATGTCTCGGCTCGCCTGAACGATCTCGGCATGAAGATCACCCCGGTGAGCACCGAGATCGGAACGGCCTCCTCCACTAAGCTGTGCCGCAGCATCGTGATCAAGGGCATGGAGGCCCTTATGGTGGATTTCAGCCTTGCCTCGGAAAAGGCCGGCGTCATGCCTGCGGTCCTGGCGAGCCTGACCGCGTCCTATCCCGGCATGGATTGGGAGAACCTTGCGAAGGTGATGATGTCCCGCGTCCGGCAGCACGGCATCCGGCGGGCGGCCGAGATGCGCGAGGCGAGCCGCATGATCGACGAGCTCGGCCTCGACGGTTCGCTCGCGCGCGCCATCGCCAGCCGGCACGAGAGCTTCGCCAAGGGGGGCGGCGAGCCTTCAGCTTGAAAGCGGCGTTCCCACCCCGAGCAGCGCTTCGCCCTGGTTCACGGAAAGACTGGTGAGACGATAAAGGATGAAGCCGTCCCTCTCCGACAGGATGGTGGCGAGAACGGTGCCGAAGACATCGCGGATTTCGCCAAGAACCTCACCGGCCGCGACAGGTTCGGAAAGTTCCTTGCTGGCATACCAAAGTCCACTCACGGGAGCAGACGGCACCCACATGGTGACGAATTCGGGCGTTGCCTGAGGGGCGGGCTGCACCTCCCCGGAGATCATGCCGAGATGGTGCATCACCCGCTCGATGCCCGCTATCATCTGGCCGACCGTCTCCTCGCCCCACAGGCCGTTCCCGCTGACCTCGGGCAGCAGGCTCGGGATGCCGATCCTGTAGGCGGCGTTGATCGTATAGCCCTCACCGCCCGCAGCCACCGCCACCGGCAGGCCGAAAGCGGTGGCGAGCGCCTGGGACTTTTCGCAGCCGTTCGGAAAGATCGTGAACGGGGCAAGGGACTCGTCGAGGTCACCGCCATGCAGATCGAGATAGGCATCGGCCAGGGGATAGACGCTGGTCACGAGCCAATGGGCGAGCCGCTCGCTCACGGTCCCATCGGGATTGCCGGGAAACATCCGGTTCAGGTTCTTCCCGTCCTCGGGCATCACATAGATGCTGCGCTTCCGGAATCCCTGAACATTGAGGATCGGCAGAACGAGAACCGTGCCCTTGATCGTCTCCGGGCTCATCTTCAGCACGCGAACCGCTGCCTCGATGGAGCAGTACTCGGAGCCATGCACGCCGGCCGTGACGAGGAGGCATGGCCCCGGCTCCGCGCCTTCGATGATGCCGAACGGGATTTCCACATCGTCAATCGGGCTGATGTGGCCGTGTTCGACACGCGGCTGGCCGGTGCGGAGCGTTGGGAGCGTCTTCATGGCTGGAATCCCGTCAGCGAAAGCTACTGAGCGTACTTGCCGTGGAGGTAGGCGAGATAGGGTGCCGGATCGAGGCGGCGTCCCGTCTCGCGCTCCAGCAGCTCGTCACGCATGAAGCGGCGGCCGTGCTGCCAGATTCTGGTGCGCAGCTCCTCCGCGAGCACGGAGTACTCGCCCGCCTCGACGGCGCCATCGAGCGATGGGTTCTGCGCGCGCAGGGTTTCCATCACCTGCGCTCCCATCACGTTGCCGATGGTGTAGGTGGGGAAGGAGCCGATGTAGCCGGTCGACCAGTGCACGTCCTGCAGCACGCCCCTGGCATCGTCCGGCACGTCGAGACCGAGGTCGCGCTTGATGGCAGCGTTCCAGGCGCCCGGCAGGTCGGATACGGGAAGCGAGCCGTCCATGAGCGCGCACTCGATGTCGGTGCGCAGCATGATGTGGAGATCGTAGG
>JALYFY010000378.1 GCA_030777385.1 Pseudomonadota bacterium
TACTCGCCTTCGCCGAACTTGTTGGCGAGAAGGTCGTCGATGGCCTGCAGGCACAGGGTTGCGTCCGCGCCCTTGGCCGTGACGGTGATCGAGGTTCCCTGCGCGGCTCCCAGGGTCAGGAGGCCCATGATGGAGCGCCCGCCCACGGTTTCGCCGCAGCGGGTGACGGTCACGTCGGCGTTGAAGCGCTCCACGGTCTGGACGAACTTGGCGGAGGCGCGGGCGTGCAGTCCGCGGCGGTTGATGATGGGCAGTTCCCGGACCTCGGCTCCCTCGGGCACCGGCGCAGGGGGGCAATCCTCGTCGAGGGACTGGTCCATGATGCCTATTTTCCCGACAGGACGCGCGAGGCGATGTTGATGTATTTGCGCCCGGCTTCTTGTGCATGGGAGACCGCGTCGGACAGGGGCTCCTCGTCGCGAACCGATGCCAGCTTGATCAGCATGGGCAGGTTGATGCCGGCCACCACCTCGACGGTGCCGCCGTTCATGCAGGAGAGGGCCAGATTCGAGGGAGTGCCCCCGAACATGTCGGTCAGAACAACCACCCCCTGTCCCGAGTTGACCCGGCACACGGCGGCCATGATGTCCTTGCGCCGGGTTTCCATATCGTCGTCAGGGCCGATCGTGATCGTCTCAAGCTGCTCCTGGGGTCCCACCACATGCTCCAGCGCCGCCTTGAATTCCGTCGCGAGCTGCCCGTGGGTGACGAGCACCATACCAATCATAATGTTACAGGTCCGAATGCTCCGAGAGCGGAGGCGCTATTTTGTGCACTGCGAAGCCAAGCGCAAGTGCATTCAGAGGAAAAGTTCATCACAGTGTCACGACCGTGTTGCAAACACAACTCAGGCAGCTCACGGCAAGGTCTGCGGAGGTTGCCCCGGCCTGCATCCGGACGCGAGGGACCATGACGCCGCAGAGGATGACATGCTTGTCCTCCTCCTCGGGATAGCGGGGAGGGCTCTCGCACAGATCGATCACCAGGCGAACGATGGCGGCGGTTTCGAACGGCTGCCGGACGATGCCGAGGCCGCAGATCTCGATGCAGCCGTCGAGCGGCTCCACCGGGCGCGCCATGAGGCGGCCATGGCGCGTCTCGAGACGGGTCCTGTCGTCGCTCACCAGGCGCCCGAACCGTCCCGCCTGGCCCGCACGGGACACCACTTCGCGGGCAAGCGTCGACTTTCCGGAGCCCGACGGGCCCCGGATCAGGAGACCGGCCTCGCCAACAACGACGCAGCAGGCGTGGACCGTCTCCGGCTTGCTCAAGGCTGCTTTCCTTGATCCCGCCTGGCCTGGTCCTTCTTGCCGGACTCCCGCCGCCCCTTGGCTCCCTCCACCGGGAGACGGATGACGAAGCGGGCGCCGAGGCGCTTGGGCTCACCGGTCTCGTCCGGGGGGCCGAGGCGGTTCTCGGCCCGAATGGTGCCGCGATGCGCCTCAATGATCTGGCGCGAGATGGAGAGGCCCAGCCCAGAATTCTGGCCGAAGCCCTGCTCGGGCCGATCCGTGTAGAAGCGCTCGAAGATCCGGTCGAGGGCGTCGGGCTCGATGCCGGGGCCGCTGTCCTCCACGAGAACTTCGACCTGGTTCTTGCGCCGGCGCATGGAGACCTTCACCGCCTCGTCGGGCGGCGAGAAGGAGCGGGCATTGTCGATCAGGTTGTTGAAAACCTGGCCTAAGCGGCTGTCATGACCGAGCACCAGGAAGGCGTCGCGGCCCTTGTCGTGCCTGTCGATGCTGAGCGTGATGAGCGGGTCGTGCTCCTGGCGGCGCTCGTTGGCAACGGACGCCACCGCTTCGAGAAGGCGCACCATGTCCACGGGCTCCGCGTCGGCGCGGGCAAGCTCCGCGTCGAGGCGCGAGGCATCCGAGATGTCGCTGATCAGGCGGTCGAGACGCTTCACGTCATGCTGGATGATCGACAGGAGGCGCCCGCGGGAATCGTCGCTGCGGGCAAGCGGCAGGGTCTCCACGGCGCTGCGGAGCGAGGTCAGCGGGTTCTTCAGCTCGTGCGCCACGTCCGCCGCAAAGCTCTCGATGGCGTCCATGCGGTTGTAGAGCGCCTTCGTCATGTCCCTAAGCGCCCCCGACAGGTGGCCGATCTCGTCGGCGCGGGCGGTGAAGTCCGGGATCTCCTGACGGGATTTCGTCCCCCAGCGCACCCGCTCGGCTGCTTCCGCAAGCCGCCGGACGGGACCGGCGATGGCGCCTGCGAGGAAGAGCGAGAGAACGATCATGACCACGGCGGCCACCAGGAAGACCTGCAGCAGGGCAAAGCGCTCGGAGGCGATGATCGCGTCGATGTCGCCCTCCTGCGTGGAGAGCAGGAGGGCGCCCTGGACCGTGCGGAAGCGCTGGATGGGCACGGCCACCGACACGATGGTCTCGCCGCGGGTGTTGACGCGAACCACGCTCGACTGCTGGCCCGCATAGGCCTGCTGCACCTCGGCAAGGGACTTGCCGTTGGCAGGCCCCGCCTCCTCGATCACCGGACGCTTGGTGCGCCGGAACATCTTGCGCACGCTGTTCCAGGTGCGCTCCATGGCGGTCATGGTGTCTTCGACGTTGGCTACCGGAGGCAGGTCCATCCGCAGGATGTCGCCGCGGGAGTAGAAGGAGCGGGAGTCGAGGAGCAGCATGCCGTCCCGGTCGAAGATGCGGGCCCGGGTCTGGGTGGGCGTCACCAGCCGGCGCAGCAGGGGGGCAACCCGCTCGGGATTGATGGAAAATTCCAGCGACGAGAAGGACTCGTCGTTGAACCGCTCGGTTTCTCCGGCCTGCATCTGGAGGAGCTGGTCCGGATCGATTGTGATGGTGTTGGTCTCGACCGTGGCGGAGCTCGCGATCGCTCCGGCGATGATCTCGCCCTGGGTGAGAAGGCTCTGCACCCGCGCCTCAATGAGGCCCTCGCGGAACTGGTTGAGGTAGAGGAAGCCGAAGAGCAGCGCCACGAGGCCTGCCAGGTTGAGCACCACGATCCGGCGCGTCAGGCTCGACGAGCCGCGCTGCAGGATCATGCGGCCGAAGTGCTTCAGCCGCGCCAGGATGCCCTGGGGTGCAGGCGGATCGTCGAATGCCGCCTCGGCGTGGATCGGGTCAGCCTTCATGCCACTCGTTCACCCATGATCCGGCTACGGGGCCGGATCATGGCCGTCTTTCCGGGTTGCTTGCGCCTTCAAAGCGTCAGGCTTCCTTGAAGCGGTAGCCCACGCCATAGAGGGTCTCGATCATTTCGAAACTCTGGTCAACCGACTTGAACTTCTTGCGCAGGCGCTTGATGTGGCTGTCGATGGTGCGGTCATCGACATAGACTTGGTCGTCATAGGCCGCATCCATCAGGGCATTGCGGCTTTTCACCACCCCGGGACGGGTTGCGAGTGCCTGAAGGATCAGGAACTCGGTCACGGTGAGCGTCACGGGCTCGTTCTTCCAGGTGCAGGCGTGGCGCTCCGGGTCCATCTTGAGCTGGCCGCGCTCCAGGGCCTTCGGATCGGCCTCCTTGGGAGCGCTCTGGTCCTTGGGGGCGAAGCGGCGCAGCACCGCCTTCACACGCTCGACGAGGAGACGCTGGGAAAAAGGTTTGCGGATGAAGTCGTCGGCGCCCATCTTGAGGCCGAACAGCTCGTCGATTTCCTCGTCCTTCGAGGTCAGGAAGATCACGGGAAGGTCGGATTTCTGCCGCAGGCGCCGCAGGAGCTCCATGCCGTCCATGCGCGGCATCTTGATGTCGAAGATGGCAAGATCCGGCGGGGCATGCTTGAGCCCGTCCAGGGCCGACGCGCCGTCCGTGTAGGTCTGAATGCGGTAGCCTTCCGCCTCGAGGGCGATGGAAACAGAGGTCAGAATGTTGCGATCGTCATCGACAAGGGCGATCGTTGGCATGAACTCTTCCTTAGCTTTAC
>JALYFY010000379.1 GCA_030777385.1 Pseudomonadota bacterium
GGCCCGTCCTCGTCGGAGGCCTCCACCACATCCCGCAGGGCGTCCCAGTCCACCCCATTGTGCTCGCAGAAGCGGCTGTCCTCGGAGGCAAGAACCGCCAGGGAGAGGTTGGGGGAAATCTCATCGATGGTAGCAAAAGCTCGCTCCACGGGCTGCAGGGTCAGCCAGCGGCCCAGCATGAGCGTGGAAACGGGAGGCACGGCCCAGTACAAAAGACCTAGCCAAAAGACCGCACCGACCCATAAGAGGATGAGACCAAGGCCGATCTGAACGAAGCGGTGGAGGACGCGGGCAGCCGTCATGGGCTTTCGCGGCCGGCCCGACCGCAGCGTCCATGCCGGCTTCGATTGTTCCCCAACGTTCCCCTCGGGCGGAGCGGCGGCCCCATCCGAATTCAGGCTCATCATGACGCCATCCATCAGCACTTTCACGACGCGGCTCTCTGACGCCGCGAGGATTGTCGAAGCAAGCCTCCAAGCCTTGCTATCAGACAAAACCGCTCCCGGCGAGATTGCCCGGCCCGCCCGCCTCATGGCGGCCATGCGTCATGCCGCCCTAGGAGGAGGCAAGCGCCTGCGGCCCTTCCTGACCATTGAGGCTGCTCGCCTCATGGGCTTGGAAGGGAAAGGGCCCCTGCGCACAGGCTGCGCCGTCGAGCTGCTGCATTGCTATTCCCTCGTGCATGACGATCTGCCGTCCATGGACGATGACGATCTGCGCCGCGGGCGGCCTACCGTCCACAAGGCCTATGACGAGGCCACCGCCATCCTGGTGGGGGATGCCCTTCAGACCCTCGCCTTCGAGGTGCTCGCCGATCCGGCAACATCCTCCGATCCAGCCATCCGGTCCGATCTGGTGCTGGGATTGGCCCGTGCCTCGGGGCTTGGGGGCATGGTGGGTGGCCAGCTGCTGGATCTGTCGGCGGAAGGGCGCTACGGCCCGGCCGAGATGAATGAGGCCGATGTGCGGCGCCTCCAGATGATGAAGACGGGCGCGATCCTCACCTTCTCGGTGGAAGCGGGCGCAATCCTGGGGCAGGCCGATGCGGTGGCCAGGCAGCGCCTCGCTGAATATGGACAGGCGCTTGGTGCCGCCTTCCAGGTGGCGGACGACATCCTCGATCGGGAGGCCTCGGCCGAGGCGTTGGGCAAGCGTACCGGCAAGGACCAGGACAAGGGAAAGGCCACTCTCGTGGATCTGCTCGGGATGGACGGTGCGCGCCGTGAATGCCGCCAGCTCGTGGAGCAGGCTGACGCTGCCCTCGAGGGGTTCGGGCCGGAGGCGCAAACCTTGCGCGAGGCGGTTCGCTTCGTGGTCGAGCGGCAGGTTTAAGCTGCGAGCTTCAGTTCCGGCCCATCGTCAAAGCCAGGAAGTGAACTTTTCCAGGGGCTTCTTGATCCCGCCCTGGACAGGCACGGTGCAGCCCTCCGCCGGATAGCCGACCACCAGAAGGATGTAGGGCTTCTCGGTCTCGGGGCGGCTGCAGATCTGGTTGAGAAACCCCATCGGGCTCGGGGTATGCGTGAGCGTGACAAGCCCTGCTTCGTGCAGGGCTGCAATCAGGAAGCCGGTGGCGATGCCCACAGACTCGGGCACGTAGTAGTTCTTAACCTTGCGCCCATCGGGCCCATCGCTTGAGCGCTGCCCGAAAATGGCGATCAGGACGGGTGCCGTCTCGAGAAATCCTTTGTGCTCATCCGTGCCAAGCGGCGCCAGGGCATCGAGCCATTCCTGCGGTGCGCGGCCGTTGTAGAAGTCGCGCTCTTCAGCCTCCGCCTCCTCGCGAATGCGACGTTTCGTGCCGGGATGGGTGATCACTGTGAAGTGCCAGGGCTGCAGATTGGCACCTGACGGGGCGGTGCCGGCAGCCAGCAGAGCATATTCGATCACCTCCCGCGGCACCGGTTTGTCGGAGAAATCCCGCACGGTTCGCCTGCGTTTGATCTCCTCATAGAAGCGATGCGCCCGGGCGATCATCTCCTCCGCCGGATAGAGGCGATATGCGCTCAGAGGCTCGAGAACCAGCTTCGTCATGGGGCACTCCTAAGCTGTCGGCACCCAGAAGGCGAGCTTCACGTGGCCGGGGCGGGTGTTGTGGGGAAGCGTGCCGGCAGGCCTTCCGCCGTTGGCGAGAATTACCTTTCTGGATCCTTCGTTATCGTCGTCGCAGGTGATCAGCACCCTTGAGAAGCCTTCCGAGCGGCAGACGGGCAGGATCAGCCGCAGTGCCTGGGTGCCGTAGCCCCGCCGCTGCTTCCAGGGCACGATCGTGTAGCCGATATGACCGAAGGCGCTGTTGGGCAGATCCTCCGTTCCTCTCTGGAAACGAAACCCGATCCGGCCGCAGAATTCCCCATCGCTGATCCAGAAGTCATGCGCCGGCAGGCGCGCGACCTCCCGCCCGTCCGGCAGCCGGATTGTCGGGCTGTTGTAGAGGTCGTGGAGAAAGCGCTCAGGGTTGCGTCGGAGCTGCCGGAGCTGCTCGCGGCTCACATCCTGGTCCGTGTTGGGAGACCAGCCCTGCTCAAGAGCATGCTCGTAGGCAGGGAGCCAATCCAATCTAGGGCGGATCAGGGTAATGTCGGTCATCGCGGCTCGAAAGTGACATCGAGCCGCCTGGAGAGCAACAGGCTTACACGGTCACCTGCGTGCCGACCTCCACCACCCGTCCTGTTGGGATCTGGAAGAAGTCCGTGGCGTCGCTGGCCGATTTTGCAAGCCCGATGAACAGTTTGTCCTGCCAGAGCGGCATGCCCGAATGGGTGGCGGGGCGGATCGAGCGGCGGGAGAGGAAGAACGACGTGGCCATGATGTCGAACTTGAAACCGCGCTTGCGCAGGATCGCGAGGCCGCGCGGGATATTGGGTGTCTCCATGTAGCCGTAGCTCAGGCGGATGCGCCAGAACGAATCGCCCACATGCTCGACGGACACCCGGTCCTCGTCCTCCACGCGGGGAACATCCTCGCTGTTGACGGTCAGGATCACGTTCTTCTCGTGCAGCACCTTGTTGTGCTTGAGGTTGTGCAGCAGGGCCGCCGGCGCCGTGTCCGGATCGCTGGTCAGAAAGACGGCAGTGCCCTTCACCCGGTGAGGCGGGCTCTTCTCAAGCATCTGCACCAGTTCGACGAAGGGCACGTCGATCTTGCGGGTCTTCTCGAACAGGATCTTGGTTCCCTTCACCCAGGTGAACATCAACAGGAAGAAGGCGCCGGCGATGACAAGCGGGACATAGCCGCCATCGAGAAGCTTGACCAAGTTCGACGACAGGAAGGTCAGATCGATCAGCAGCAGGGGCACCATCACCAGGCCGGTCTTCACCGGCCCCCAGCCCCAGCTTCGGCTCATGACCACGCAGGCAAGCAGGGTGGTGACCACCATGGTGCCGAAGACCGCGATGCCGTAGGCGCTGGCGAGGCTGCTGGAGGAGCCGAAGAGCAGCACAAGGCTGACCACTGCGGCTAGAAGAAGCCAATTCACGCGAGGCAGATAGATCTGTCCCTGATGGGTTTCCGACGTGAAGCGAACCTCAAGGCGCGGCAGAATGCCCAGCTGAATGGCCTGCCGGGTGAGCGAGAAGGCACCCGTGATCACGGCCTGGCTCGCGACGATGGTCGCTAGCGTCGCCAGGATCACCAGGGGCAGGAGCAGCCAGGGCGGAGCCAGAAGGAAAAATGGGTTGGTGATCGACTCCGGATTCGACAGGACGAGAGCGCCCTGGCCGAGATAGTTCAGCGCCAGAGCCGGGAAGACCACCGTTCCCCAGGCCACACGAATCGGGCTGCGGCCGAAATGGCCGAGATCGGCATAAAGCGCCTCGGCGCCCGTGACGGCGAGGCAGACGCTGCCGAGGATCGCGAAGGCCGTTCCCGGATGGGTGACGAGGAAGGACACGCCGTAATAGGGGTTGAACGAGAGCAGGACCTCCCAGTCGTCGGAGATGTGCAGCAGGCCCAGGCCGGCCATGGTGAGAAACCATAGGAGCGTCAGCGGGCCGAAGAAGGCTGCAACTTTGCCGGTGCCGCGGCTCTGCACCGCGAAGAGAGCGATCAGGATCGCCAGCGCGCCCGGCAGGACGTAGCTCTCGAAGGAGGGAGCAACGAGCTTCAGGCCCTCCAGGGCCGAGAGCACGGAGATTGCCGGAGTGATCGCGGCATCCCCATAGAACAGGGCCGCGCCAGCCATGCCCATCACCAGCACGGGAAGGCTTCGTCGCCCAAGGGCGAGCTGCGTCAGGGCCACCAGGGTGAGCGATCCACCCTCGCCCTTGTTGTCGGCCCGCAGCAGCAGGAGCACGTATTTGATCGAGACCGTGAGAATCAGCGCCCAGAGCAGCAGCGACAGGATGCCGATGATCAGGTCGCGGGTCAGGGGAACGGGGGTGCCGTGATGACCGCCGGTTGCCGCCATTACGGTCTCACGCATTGCGTAGAGAGGGCTGGTGCCGATATCGCCATAGACTACGCCAATGGCGCCAAGGGTCAAAGTCCAGAAACCTGCCTTGTGGTGAGCTTCCGGTAAGGTGGCCTCGGGGACCGCGGAATCCGCATGTCCAGGGGCGACAGCGTGCTGTTCTGCCATGTGTGCTTTTCTTTGCGGATGTGCCCGCGGACGGCCCTTGTTGAACTACTCTTCGAATACGACGAAGGGCGGCCCCTTCTCTGAACATCGGTGGGCGCATCGTTTCTGCGGAAAACCGGATCCACTTTTCCGCACGATGCACTCATGAGCGCAGCGGCCGTCATTGCCGGCGCGGCGGCTCTCTACCACATCGCGCCTCAGCTTAAAACGGAATTTCACTCAAGGTTCCATATGCCTCATTCGGCGGCATCGCGCCCGGGCTGGCCGTAGTTTCGCTCGATGTAGTCGATGACGATCTTCTGGAAGTCCTGGGCCAGGGTCGGGCCGCGCAGGGTCATGGCCTTCTTCCCGTCGATGAAGACGGGAGCTGCCGGCTGCTCGCCGGTGCCGGGGAGCGAGATGCCGATATGGGCATGCTTCGACTCGCCGGGCCCGTTCACGATGCAGCCCATCACCGCCACGTTCAGGTTCTCGACGCCCGGATAGGTGCGGCGCCACTCCGGCATGGAAGTGGAGATCCAGTTCTGGATGTCTCGCGCAAGCTCCTGGAAGACCGAGGAGGTGGTGCGTCCGCAGCCCGGGCAGGCGGCAACCAGCGGCACGAAGGTGCGAAAGCCCATGGTCTGGAGCAGCTCCTGGGCGGTTTTCACCTCGACGGTCCGGTCCCCGCCGGGCTCGGGTGTCAGGGAGTAGCGGATCGTGTCGCCGATGCCCTGTTGGAGCAGGATGCCCATGGCGGCGGACGAGGCC
The DNA here is from genome assembly GCA_030777385.1 of Pseudomonadota bacterium. Taxonomy (GTDB): domain Bacteria; phylum Pseudomonadota; class Alphaproteobacteria; order Rhizobiales; family Beijerinckiaceae; genus Microvirga. The sequence continues at coordinate 5,330 of JALYFY010000379.1, forward strand.
ACGATGCCCTTCGTGCCCATGCCGGCCTCCGTGAGGCCCAGATGAATGGCGTAGTCCGAGCGGCGGGCAAGATCCTGGTAGACGGCGATCAGGTCCTGAACGGCGGAAACCTTCGCCGACAGGATGATCCGGTCTCGGCTCAGGCCGATTTCCTCGGCGCGGGCGGCGGAGAGAAGCGCCGACTGGATCATGGCTTCGCGGGTGACCCAGCGCATGTCGCGTGGGCTCGCTGAAGCCGCATTCTCGTTCATGAGGTGGGTGAGCAGCTCCTGGTCGAGGGAGCCCCAGTTGGCGCCGATGCGCACGGCCTTTCCGTGCCGGATCGCCTGCTCGACGATGGCCCCGAACTGCCGGTCCTTCTTTTCCCGGAAGCCCACATTGCCGGGATTGATACGGTATTTGTCGAGCGCCTCGGCGCAGGCCGGGTGATCGGCGAGAAGCTGGTGGCCGATATAGTGGAAGTCGCCGACCAGCGGCACGCTCACGCCAAGCCGGTCGAGCCGCTCGCGGATCCTGGGAACGGCTGCCGCAGCCTCGTTCCGGTCCACGGTGATGCGAACGATCTCGGAGCCCGCCTGGGCAAGCGCCGCAACCTGGGCCACGGTGGCGTCCACATCGGCCGTATCCGTGTTGGTCATGGACTGGACCACGATCGGGGCGCCGCCGCCGACCATGACGGACCCGACCCGAACGCCCACGGTCCGGTGACGCGGAGCCGGACCTGCGGTGCTCTGGGGTGCTGGAATGGCCTCGGGAGACGAGATGAACGACATGCTGCAATCCACGACGGCAGCTCCAGGCTGCCGTCGTTTAGCTGATGCCAAAAGCCTTCTTCGTCAAGCGCGGCTTAATGGAGCGGGGAAAGCTCTTAGTGGATGTCCTTGCAATGGGCGCAGCATCCCGTGATCTCCAGAACCCTAGCACGGGGCTGATAGCCCTGCTCTTTCAGAACCTTGAGCACGGTGTCGGCCACAGCAGGCGACGTGACCTCGTTGGCCTCGCCGCAGGCTTCGCAGATCAGGAAGGCCGTGGTTTGCTGGCTGGCCGCAATCGTGGAACTGGCCAAGTAGGCGTTCCGGCTCGCAAGACGGTGCGCCAGCCCATGTTCGATAAGAAAGTCGAGGGCACGATAGACCGTGATGGGGGCCATGCGGCGCCCATGGGATCCCAGAAGGTCCACCAAGTCATAAGCTCCAAGCGGCCTGGACGATCCATGGAGCACCTCAAGCACCCGGCGGCGGATCGGCGTCAGCCGCGCGCCCTTGGCCTTGCAGAAGGCTTCGGAGTGAGCAATGGCCTGGTTCGCCGTCTCGGAGCGCCGTGGAGCATGGGGGTGAGCGCC
>JALYFY010000380.1 GCA_030777385.1 Pseudomonadota bacterium
GCGGCCCAGAAGATTCTGGATGAACAAAGCTTCGCCGTTCGCGTTGTATCGGTGCCCTCGCTCGACCTCTTCATGGCCCAGCCCGAAAAAACCCGCGCCCGCGTCATCGGCGATGCGCCGGTCAAGGTTGCGGTGGAGGCGGCCGTTCGTTTCGGCTGGGATTCGGTCATCGGTTCTGATGGAATTTTCGTCGGCATGCATGGGTTTGGGGCGAGCGCGCCCTACAAGGACCTCTACAAGCACTTCGGCATCACCGCCGAAGCCGTGGCCGAGAAGGTTCTCAGGACACATAATCTGTAAGGCGAGAGAAACCTTTAGCCTTATCTTACAAGGGAGCTAAGACTATGACGGTGAAGGTCGCGATCAACGGGTTTGGTCGTATCGGGCGCAACATCCTCCGTGCCATCGTGGAAAGCGGCCGCACGGACATCCAGGTGGTGGCCATCAACGATCTCGGTCCGGTGGAAACGAACGCCCACCTGCTTCGCTACGACTCCGTCCATGGCCGCTTCCCCAGCGACGTGCAGGTCGACGGCGAGTTCATCGTCGTCAACGGCCAGCGCATCCGCGTCACCGCGATCAAGGATCCGGCGACCCTGCCGCACAAGGAGATGGGCGTCGACATCGCGATGGAATGCACCGGCATCTTCACGTCGAAGGAGAAGGCCTCGGCGCATCTCACCGCCGGCGCCAAGCGCGTCATCGTCTCGGCACCCGCGGATGGTGCTGATCTCACCGTCGTCTACGGCGTCAACCACGACCAGCTGACGAAGGATCACATCGTCATCTCGAACGCCTCCTGCACCACGAACGCCCTCGCGCCGGTCGCAAAGGTGCTCAACGATGCGGTGGGCATCGAGAAGGGCTTCATGACGACGATCCACTCCTACACCAACGATCAGCCGTCGCTCGACCAGATGCACAAGGACATGTACCGCGCCCGCGCGGCCGCCCTGTCCATGATCCCGACCTCGACGGGTGCGGCCAAGGCCGTGGGCCTCGTCCTGCCGGAGCTCAACGGCAAGCTCGACGGCGTGTCGATCCGCGTGCCGACCCCGAACGTCTCGGTGATCGACTTCAAGTTCATCGCCAAGAAGGCCACCACGAAGGAAGAGATCAACGCGGCGATCACGGCGGCTGCCGAGCAGCAGCTCAAGGGCGTGCTGGCCTACACCAACGAGCCTAACGTCTCCATCGACTTCAACCACAACCCGGCCTCGTCCACCTTCCACATGGACCAGACCAAGGTGATGGACGGCAACCTCGTTCGCGTCATGTCCTGGTACGACAACGAGTGGGGCTTCTCGAACCGCATGGCGGACACCGCCGTCGCCATGGCGAAGCTCATCTAAGGGAGGCTGCCAGTGACCGCCTTCCGCACGCTCGACCAGGCCGACCTCAAGGGAAAACGCGTTCTCGTCCGGGTGGACCTCAACGTCCCCATGGAGAACGGCAGGATCACGGATGCGACGCGCATCGAGCGCGTCCTCCCCACCATCCGGGAAATCGCCGACAAGGGCGGGAGGGTGATCCTTCTCGCCCATTTCGGACGCCCCAAGGGCCGCGATCCGAAGGAATCCCTGAAGCCGGTTGCGGAAGCGCTCGCAAGCCACCTCGGCAAACCCGTGGCCTTCGCCGATGACTGCATCGGCGAGGCTGCATCGAACGCCGTGAACGCCCTGAAGGACGGCGACGTGCTTCTTCTCGAGAACACCCGCTTCCATGCGGGCGAGGAGAAGAACGATCCGGCCTTCGTCCAGGAGCTCGCCAAACTCGGCGACCTCTACGTGAACGACGCCTTCTCGGCGGCGCACCGGGCGCATGCCTCCACCGAAGGCCTTGCCCGCGCGCTTCCGGGTTATGCCGGCCGCTCCATGCAGGCGGAGCTCGACGCGCTGACCAAGGGCCTGGAGGCGCCCAAGCGCCCGGTGGTCGCCATCGTGGGCGGCGCGAAGGTGTCCACCAAGATCGACCTGCTCGAAAACCTCGTAACCCGGGTGGATGCCCTGGTCATCGGCGGCGGCATGGCCAACACCTTCGTTCACGCCACGGGGCTCGGCGTCGGCAAGTCGCTTGCCGAGAAGGACCTGGCGGCAACCGCCATGCGCATCATCGAGAAGGCGCGCGACGCCAATTGCGCCATCATCCTGCCTGTTGACGGTGTCTGCGCCTACGAGTTCAAGGCGGGCGCCGTAAACCACACCTACGGCATCGACGCGATCCCCGAGGACCAGATGATCCTCGACGTGGGCTCGCAATCCGTCGAGCGCATCCAGGCGGCGATCAACGACGCCGCGACGGTGGTGTGGAACGGCCCGCTGGGCGCCTTCGAGATCGCGCCCTTCGACCAGGGCACGGTGGCAGCGGCGCGCCACGCGGCCCAGCGCACCAAGGACGGCAAGCTCGTCTCGGTGGCCGGCGGCGGCGACACGGTGGCAGCCCTCAACCACGCAGGCGTTGCCGACAGCTTCACCTATGTGTCGACGGCAGGCGGCGCCTTCCTCGAATGGCTGGAGGGCAAGTCGCTCCCCGGCGTGGAAGCCCTGAGGGCCTAAGGCTTCGCGCGGCGAAGTCTTCAAAAGGAGCATCGGATGGATCCCAAAGGTGGAATCCACTTTTGGGCCCGATGCTCTAGATGGCTTAAGCTCAGGTTCAGCTTCTGCACTTTTTAAAAGCAAAACCAATACGGAGGACAAAAATGGCCCGCATCACCATGAGGCAGCTTCTGGATCACGCAGCCGAGCAAGGCTACGGCGTGCCTGCCTTCAACATCAACAACATGGAGCAGGCGCTCGCGATCATGGCGGCGGCCGGCGAGGTCGATGCGCCGGTGATCATCCAGGCGAGCCGCGGCGCGCGCTCCTA
>JALYFY010000381.1 GCA_030777385.1 Pseudomonadota bacterium
ACCGGCGCAGCTGGACTGATGCCGACCCGGTTGAAGTTCGGCAGCATCGCGCCCGGGGGCAGTAGCCTAGGCGGAGAGCTCCTGCTCCACCAGCGTGACCCAGAAGGCGACGCCGGTTGGGATGGCCCCGTCGTTGAAGTCGTAGGCCGTGTTGTGATGCAGTGCTCCATCGACGGCTGGGCCGTTCCCAAGCCAGACATAGGCTCCAGGTGCGGCCTCACTGAGAAAGGCAAAGTCGTCGCCGGCAGTCGAGGGCTCGAAATCCGTCACCACCTTGGCGCCGCAGACAGTCTGGGCCGCTTTGAAAGCACGCGCTGTCGCGTCCGGATGGTTGATCACAGGCGGGATGCGCCGACGGAATTCGTAACCAACTTCGATCCCGAACATAGCGGCAACACCGTGTGCGAGGCGCCCGATCTCCGCCTCAAGCTGATCGCGAACCTCTGCGGAATAGGCCCTAGCTGTTCCGCCGATCTCGACGATGTCCGGAATGACATTGAGCGCTCGCGGGTCGCCAGCCTGAACGGAGCAGGCACTGACCACCGCGGGCTGCAGCGGGTTGACCACCCGCCCGACGATGGTCTGCAGAGCAGACAGGAAATGGCCGCTTGCGGTAATGGGGTCCTTGCCGAGATGCGGCTTGGCTCCGTGGGTGCCTACGCCCTTGAAGGTCACGTACCAGGTATCGGACGAGGCAAGTTGCGGGCCCGCGGTGACGGCCATCTCGTCAACCGCCAGTCCCGGCATGTTATGCAGCCCGTAGACGGCATCGCAGGGGAAGACGGCGAACAGCCCGTCCTCCACCATTTTCTTCGCGCCGCCGCGGCCTTCTTCCGCGGGCTGGAAGATGAAATGCACAGTCCCGGAAAAATTCCGGGTTCGCGCCAGATGGCGGGCAGCGCCCAATAACAGGGTCGTATGCCCATCATGACCGCAGGCATGCATCTTCCCGGGATACTTCGACTTGTAAGGCCGTTCGGCTTGCTCCGGCATGGCAAGCGCATCCATGTCGGCTCGAAGACCGATGGTGCGCGTGCCGTTGCCCACCTGCAGGGTTCCGACGACACCGGTCTTGCCCAGTCCTCGATGCACCCGAAGGCCGGCTTCCTCCAGCAGGGACGCAACGATACCGCTCGTCCGATTCTCCTCGAAACCCAGCTCCGGATGGGCGTGGAGATCCTGGCGGAGGCTGCGCAGGAATGATAGATCCGCCTGGATGAGGTCCTGAAGGGGCATCGTTCTTTCGTCCTGGATTGCTGGCCGGAAAGGTTCGATACCCCGGCAGGACGCAGGCTACAATCGTCCGGCATAACCTGAACGAAAGTGACGCGTGATGCAGCCCCACGATTTCTGGCAGGAGATCCACCCGCCTCTGACCTTCGAGCGCAGCCCTTCGCACGGGCATAGCGGCTTCTTTCCGGCAGAGTTCGAGGATGGACGCCAACTGCGCCTTCCGATCAGGGAGTTGGCGGACGGCGAGCACGCGCTGGCCTCGCTCATCATCAACCAGGCCGGTTTTGCCGTCGAGGACGCCCTATGCGCGAGCCTCGCCGAGAAGGTCCGCCCTTTCGAGCCGGATGTGGTAGTCGGACTTCCGACCCTTGGCCTCACCCTGGCGAGCGGCACGGCCAAGAAGCTCGGGCTTAGCCGCTACGTTCCTCTCGGGACGTCCCGAAAGTTCTGGTACCGGGAGGAACTCTCCGTCCCGATGACGTCGATCACAAGTCCGGGGCACACCAAGCGGCTCTATCTCGATCCTCGCATGCTGCCTCTCATAGAGAACAAGCGGGTTCTGCTAATCGACGATGTGATCAGCAGCGGCAGGTCCATCGTCGCCGCACTGGAACTGCTCTCCAAATGCGACGTCAAGCCGGTCGCCCTTGGAGCCGCGATGCTGCAGACGGACGCTTGGCAAAAGCTGCTCACGGCCATGGATCCAGAATGGCCCGACCGGGTTGTTGGGGTCCTGCGGACGCCTCGCCTGAAACGCGTGGCTGGAGGGGGCTGGGCAGCCGAGTAGGCTGTTCCTGATTTGCGAGCGTTTTAGGCAGAATGGCGATAAGGTGGGCAGGAGCCTAGGGGAACAGGGCTTTCCCAGGGCTGCCGTTGTGTTAATGCGTGATACCCATAGGGCGCAGGCTTTTGGTCCAAATGCGTGGAACAGGCCTCGTTCTTGATAGAGATGTCCAGACTGGTCGTCTTGGCCTTGAAATACTGCAACGTAGGAGATCCTGAGATGGTAGGGCGTTGGCGCAATCCGATCGCGAGCATGGCCTTGGTTCTGACGGCGCTGTCCGCCGCTCCGGCAATGGCCCAAAATAAGACTCTCACGATCTCCTGGTGGGGATTCAACGGTGACAAGCTGGAGGAAATTGTCCTCAAGCCGTTCCGCGCCCAGTGCGGCTGCGAGCTTGTGTTCGAGACAGGCAACAACGCCGACCGTCTGAACAAGATCAAGATCCGCGGCGGCGGCGGCGTGGATGTTGTGTACCTCACCGACAGCTACTCTCAGCTCGGCATCGCCGAGGGCCTGTTCCAGCCCGTCGACCGTTCCAAGATTCCCAATCTGAATGGGATCTACGAGGTCGCCCGCGCTCCGCAAGGTCAGTTCGGCCCTGCCTATACCATCGGCCGCGTCGGCATCATCTACGACAGCGCCAAGGTGACGAAGCCGATCACGTCCTGGAACGACCTGTGGCGCGACGATCTCAAGCGCCGTGTTTCGCTGCCCGGCATCACCACGACCGCCGGTCCGATGACGGTTCTGGTCGCGGCGAGTCAGGCGGGCGTCGATCCCTATCAGAACGAGAAGGCAGCCTTCGCGGCCCTCGAGAAGCTGAAGCCCAATGTGGTGAAGAACTACAACACCGGCTCCGAGCTCGTGAACCTGTTCTCCACGGGCGAAGTGTCGGTTGCCATGGCCCAGGACTTCACCCTGGCCCAGATCCAGGCGGCGGTGCCGACGGCCCGCTGGGCGGAGCTGTCGGAGGGCGATTACGCCACCCTCAACACCATCAACATCGCGAAAGGCGCGGCCAACCCCGAGCTGGCGCACCAATTCATCAACTTCATCCTGGATCCGAAGATCCAGCAGACGCTGGCCCAACGGGGCGTGGATGCTCCGGTTGCAACCGCAGTTCAGCTGACACCCGAGGAGGCTTCCCGCTGGACCTACGGTCCCAAGATGATCTCGTCGTTGAAGCGCATCGACTACGAAAAGCTCAATGCGTCCAAGACCGACTGGCTCGACGCGTGGAGCGAGGTCTTCGGACGCTGATCCTGCAACAATGACAACAAGACGTTTCCCGCGCTTGCAAAGCGCAACAGGGTGGGCGCTGTCGGCGCCCGCCACTCTCGCCGTGCTCGGGTTCCTGCTCGTGCCCATCGGGGCGGTGATCGCCGGGACCTTCATGGATCCGCGCGGGGTCTTTGCCCCTTACATTTCATATTTCAACAGCGGCTTCCGCACGACCGTCCTGTTCCGGACGCTCCAGATCGCGGCTCTCACGACGATCATCTCGCTGATCTTCGGCTTCATGACCGCTTATGTGGTGTCGCGTGCTCCAGGCAGGCTGAAGAGCCTGCTGATCATTGCGGCCGTTTTCCCCTTGCTGACCGGTGTCGTCGTCCGAGCCTTCGCATGGCTCATCATCCTGGGCCGCAACGGGATTTTGAACCAGACCTTGCTGGACCTAGGCCTCACGAACGAACCGATCGAGATGCTCTACACGCAAGGGGCGGTGGTCATCGGCATGGTCTATCTCTTCGTGCCGCTCATGGTGCTGTCCCTGGTCGGCGTGCTGGAGAATATCCCGCGGGATGTGCTTCAGGCCTCCTCGTCGCTCGGCGCCTCGCCGATTGCCACCTTCTGGCAGGTCCTGCTGCCCCTGGCCGTTCCCGGCCTGATCGTGGGCGCAGTGCTGGTCTTTACCGGCAGCTTTACGGCCTATGCGACGCCGCAGCTCCTGGGCGGTGAGCGCCAGACCGTGCTGGCAACGCTGCTCCATCAGCGTGCTATGGTGTCGTTCGACTGGGTTGGCGCTTCGACGATTGCGGCCATTATGACCGTGATTACCATCGCCATCGTTCTCGCGATGACCAGTATTGCCCGCCGCAACAATCCTATGGCGACGTGATGTCCGATAGACCTCATCCTTTCCTCATCGTCGTTGCTGCGCTGGTTTATCTCTTCTTGATGGTGCCGCTCGTCATTGTCGTGGGCGCTGCGCTCAGCAACACCACCTATCTGACATTCCCGCCTCAGGGGCTGTCCCTGCGCTGGTTCGAGAATATCTTCGAGATCAGCGCCTTCCGGCGAACGATCGTGACGAGCCTGCAGATAGCGTTTCTGGGCACGTTGATCGCACTCATCATCGGCATCCCGGCGGCCTATGCGCTCAACCGCTTCCGGGTCGAGCTTCCGAAGTGGCTCGGAACGCTCTTCGTGCTGCCGATCCTGGTGCCCGAGATCGTCTTCGGGTTTGCATTGCTGAAGTCGCTGACAGTCGGGGCCGGAGTGCCGATCTTCGCGGCTCTCCTCATCGGCCATACGCTTCTCGTGCTGCCCTATGTGGTGCGGGTGATCAGCGCCAGTCTTGCATCCTTCGACTTCTCCATCGAGGAGGCCGCGATCAGCTTAGGCAGCGCGCCGCTCAAGACCTTCTTCACCATCGTGATGCCCAATGTGAGGGCAGGGGTGATTGCGGCCTTTATCCTGGCGTTCATAACCTCGCTCAACGACGTGTCGGTGTCGCTCTTCCTCACCGGACCCGGAATCAGCACCCTGCCAATCCAGATCCTGGCCCATGTGGAACAGTTCTTCGATCCGACCGTCGCGTCCGTCTCCGTGCTTCTGATGTTCCTCACCGTAGCCGTCATGGCCGTGGTGGAGCGAACTCTCGGCCTCACCTTTCTTGCGAAGTAGCTTTCCGTGACACAGCCCCTCGACATCCATGCAGTCTCTGCCCAGTACGGGGCGACCAAGGTTCTTGAAGACCTTTCGCTCTCGGTTCAGGCCGGTGAACTGGTCTCGCTTCTCGGCGCCAGCGGCTGCGGCAAGACAACGACTCTGCGCCTAATTGCCGGATTTTTGTCCCCAACCAGCGGTTCGATCAAGCTGGGAGGGCGTGACTTGACGCGGCTTCCCACGCATAAGCGCGATATCGGCCTTGTCTTCCAGAATTATGCCCTGTTCCCGCACCTCTCCGTGCTCGATAATGTCGCCTTCGGCCTGAAGCAGCGGGGGCTTGGCGCTTCCGAGCGCCGCAAGCGAGCCCTTGCCATGCTGGAGCGCGTAGGCCTCACACCCCTTGCGGACCGTGCTCCCGGTGCGCTTTCGGGCGGGCAGAAGCAGCGTGTCGCGCTGGCGCGGGCACTGGTCATTGAGCCGCCGCTCCTGATGTTCGACGAACCCTTGTCCAACCTCGATGCCAAGCTCAGGGTCGAGATGCGCGTCGAGATCCGCCAACTGCAGCGCGCCAACGGCACCACCTCAGTCTATGTCACCCATGACCAGGAGGAGGCGTTCTCAATCTCTGACCGCGTTGCGATCATGAATGCCGGCCGCCTCATGCAATTCGACCGACCGGAGGTGCTCTACAGGCAGCCGGCCAACACCTTCGTGGCGCGCTTCGTCGGGTTCGAGAACATCGTTCCGTTTAAAGTCGCCTCCCGCGAGGGCGAGACGGTGACGGCAGAGACGGCGGGCCTGCGGCTGCGCCTGTCGCAAGCGGCATTCGGCGCTATTCCGGACACGTTCCTGCTGGCAACGAGAGCCGACGGCCTGATGGTGTCGACCGATCCCATGGCCGAGGGTCTTCCGGCGCAGCTGGGCTTGAGAACCTATCTCGGCCGCGCCTATCAGTATCAATGCGAGACGGCCGCCGGGCATCTGGTTGCCAACGGCAGCCTGACAGCGCCTTTGGAGCCAGGCACCAGCGTGAAGCTCGTAGCCGTGCCGGAGCAGTGCAGCATTCTTGCGCCTGACGAGGCTCGCTGATGTCATCCACGCTCATCACGAACGCCTGCCTTCTTCCCATTGACGAAACCATGACGGTCGTCGAGCAGGGATGGATCCACATCGAGGGCAACACGATCCAAGCCCTGGGTTCGGGCAAGCCGCCGCAGGTGAACGGTGCGGAGGTGATCGACGCCGGAGGCGACGTCGTGATGCCGGGCATGGTCAATCCCCATGCCCACTTGGCGATGACCCTGTTCCGGGGGCTCGGCGAGGACGTGGACGACCGTCTGTTCCGTTACGTGCTGCCCATGGAACGCAAGTTCGTCACGCCGGAGATGGTGCGGGTGGGGACGTTGCTCGGCGCGCTCGAGTCCATAGAGGCTGGCGTGACGACCATTGCCGACATGTACTACTACGAAACGGAGGTTGGGCGGGCTCTGGATCAGGCAGGCCTTCGCGGCGTCGTCGGCCAGACGCTGGCGACCTTCGACCCACCGGACCACAAGACCATCGATGAGGGTTTTGCGCTCGTCGAGGAGCTGGCAAACGAGTTCGCTGGGCACGAGCGGATCATTCCTTCCATCGCGCCTCACGCGCCCTACTCGACCGATATCGACGTCATGGCCCGCGTTGCGCATTGGGCTGAGGCACATCCTGACGTGCCGGTGCAGCTCCATCTCGCCGAGATGGATAGCGAGATGGAATGGTGCCGCAAGAACCACGGTTTGCGGCCCGTTGCCGTTGTCGAGAAAGCCGGCCTGCTGCGGCCTGGGCTGATCGCGGCCCATTGCCTGCACATCGACTCCTTCGAGATTGAGCGCATGGCGAAAGCGGACGTGCGTGTTGCCCATAATGCGCGCTCGAACGCGAAGGCGGGACGCGGCATCGCGCCTATCGAGGCCATGCGTGCAGCGGGCATCAAGGTCGGCATCGCGACCGATGGGCCGATGAGCGGCAACACCCTCGACCTGTTCAGCCAGTTCGGACCGGTTTCCATGTTCCAGAAGCTGCTCGGCCACAGCCGCAAGCCCATGCCGGCGGCTCAGGTGATCCGCATGGCAACCCTGGAAGGAGCGCAGGTGCTGGGTCTCGACAGCCGCATCGGCTCGCTTGAGCCCGGTAAGCAGGCGGATCTCATCCGGATCGACCTCTCCGCTCCACGGATGCAGCCCGTCTACGACGTCTATGCGACGCTCGTGTTCTCCGCGATGCCTGTCGATGTGCAGGATGTCATGGTCGGGGGCCGCTGGATCATGCGGAGCCGGAATGTGGAAAGCCTGGAGCGCAAGAAGATCCTGCGCGACGCAGGCCAGATCGCGGCGACCTTCAAGGCCGAGATGGCCAGGATCGACGCCGCCGGTTGATGCCTACCAGACGACCGG
>JALYFY010000382.1 GCA_030777385.1 Pseudomonadota bacterium
GCGGCGGCGCTGGCCTGGGCGGTGCTGGCCTATGCCTGCATCGATTTCGGCTTCTTCCAGCGCATCTTTCCCATCACCGAGGCAACGGAGCAGATCTATCGCGCCGGTGCGGAAGCGGTGCTGGCCGCAACGCTGCTCGTCTTCCTCTTCGCTTATCTCAACCTGAACCGCTGGCACGTGCGCTACAGCCACGTGACCGCCTTCTGGCTCCTGTTCCTGGGCGCCCTGGTGGCGCTTGCCATCGTCGATCCGCCGGTGGCGTCGGGCGTGGCGCGCATGTCCATCGCAGCCGTTGCGGGCATCGGCTTCGTGCTGGTGATTCATCTCGCAACCCATGGCTACGACCGCGCCGTGATGCTCGTGCCCACCTGGCTTCTCCTGGTCGCCTGGGTCGCAGCTGCAGGCTTCACGATTGTCGGGCAGCTCCCGTCGGATCTCGTGCCGCCGGCCCTCGTGGGCGGTCTCGTCCTGGTGGTGATGCTCATCGGCTTCACGGTGATGCAGCACGCCTTTGCGGGCGGATCCTTTGCCCGGGGCTTCGTGAACGATACGGAACGCCGGGCGCTTGCCCTCACGGGCGCGGGTGACATCGTGTTCGACTGGGACGTGGTCTCCGACAACATCTTCGTCAGCCCGGAGGTCGAGCATCAGCTCGGCTTGAAGCGCGGCTCGCTCGAGGGTCCCGCTTCCGCCTGGCTCGACCTGATCCACCCGTTCGACAAGGATCGCTACCGGCTTGCTCTGGACGCGGTGATCGAGCATCGCCGCGGCCGGCTGGCCCAGGATTTCCGCCTCCGGTCCTCATCAGGCGCCCACAACTGGTTCCGCCTCAAGGCCCGCCCGGTGATCGGCTCCGATGGCGAGGTGATCCGCATCGTCGGCACGCTGGCCGATGTCATGGACAGCAAAACCGCCGAGGAGCGCCTGCTGCACGATGCCGTGCACGACAATCTCACGAGCCTGCCGAACCGGCAGCTCTTCTATGACAGGCTGGAAGCGGCGCTCACCTATGCAAGCCAGGACGATGCCCTGCGCCCGACCGTTCTGGTGGTCGACGTCGACAAGCTCAAGGAAACGAATGCGCTTGCCGGCCATGCCGCAGGCGACTCGGTTCTGCTCACCCTGTCGCGCCGCCTGAGCCGCCTGCTCAAGCCCCAGGACACCCTGGCGCGCATCTCGGGCGACGAATTCGCGATCATTCTGCTCTCCGAGCGGGAGACGGATCGCATCATCGGCTTTGCCGACATGGTCCGGCGTGTGGTCACCACACCGTTCACCTACGCGGAGCGGGAGTTCTTCCTGACCGCTTCCATCGGCATCGCCCTGCACGATCCGCAGATCGCGGCCCGGCGCGAGGAGGTGCTGCGCAACGCCGAGATCGCCATGGCCCATGCCCGGCGTAATGGCGGCGACCGGATCGAGGTTTTTCGCCCCACCATGCGTTCCGATCGCAGCGATCATTTCACCATGGAAACCGACCTCCGCCATGCCCTCGACCGGGGCGAGATGAAGGTGCTGTTCAAGCCGATCGTGCGCCTGGAGGACAGGACCATCGCGGGCTTCGAGTCGATGCTCCGCTGGGATCATCCCCGGCTTGGCCGCATCGGACCCGAGGATTTCATGTCGATTGCCGAGGACACGGGCCTCATCATCAAGTTGAGCGTCTTCCTCCTGGAGCAGACCGGCCGGGAGCTCGCCGCCTGGCAGAATGCGCTCGAGGTCGATCCGCCGATTTTCGCCAGCGTCAACATGTCGAGCCACCACCTCCTGCGGCACGACCTTCTGCAGGACGTGAAGACGGTGATCGCCCGCACGGGCGTCATCCCCGGTTCACTCAAGATCGAAATGACAGAAAGCCTCGTGATGGAGAACCCGGAATATTCGGCCCAGATGCTCGCGCGCCTGCGGGATCTTGGCGCCGGATTGTCCCTGGACGATTTCGGAACGGGCTACTCCGCCCTCTCCTACCTGCAGCGTTTTCCCTTCGACACGATCAAGGTGGACGAGTCCTTCGTGCGTCAGATGGCCTCTGGCAAGCCGGTCATCCTGCGCTCCATCGTCAAGATGGCGCACGAGTTGGGCATGGAGATCGTGGCCGAAGGCGCGGAAAGCGAATCCGAGGCGATCGAGCTCTATCAGCTCGGCTGCGAATATGCCCAGGGTCCCGTCTTCGGCGAGCCCATGTCGACCCTGCAGGCTCGCCAGCTCGTCGGTGCTGCTCCGGCTGCTGCCTAGCTCAGCGCTCTGTAGGGCTCCATAGAGCCCCGTCAGCGAAAACTCGAATCCAATGTTGAAGCACGATGCTTCAGGCTTATCCCCTGGTGTCATCCCCGGCGGCCGCAGGCCGGGAAGGGGATCCATGGCGGTGCGCGTGTGAGTGGATTCCCTTCCCCTTCGCTGCGCTCCGGCCGGGAATGACACGACGGGCTCTGTTTAGCCATTTCCCGGCAAACCGCTCAGAGCAGTTCGGCTCCGCACGATGCGCTAGAACTTCGATAAACTAAGCGTGGCCGGCTTCCATGGACAGCATGGCCGGCTCGATCCCGATCCGCCGCAGGGCCATCTCGTAGCGAATGTCGGCGGAGGTGTTGAAGATCAGCTCCGCATCGGCGGGGCAGTTGAGCCAGCCATTGGCCTGCAGCTCCAGCTCCAGCTGCCCCGCACCCCAGCCGGCATAGCCCAAGGCCAGCACGGCGTTCTCGGGGCCGGTGCCTGCCGCGATGGCGCGCAGGATGTCGATGGTGGCAGTCAGACAGACGCTGTCGTCGATGGGGAGCGTCGATTGAGCGATATGGAAGTCCGGCGAGTGGAGCACGAAGCCCCGGCTCGTCTCCACCGGTCCGCCCATCAGAACCTGCATCCGGCCCACTCGCTGCGGCAGGCTGATCCGCTCCAGCTCGGGGATGATCTCAAGCTGCACCAGCAGGTCGGGCATGTTCACATTTGCGGCAGGTCGGTTGAGAATGATCCCCATGGCCCCTTCCGCCGAATGGGCACAGATATAGATAACGGCTCGCGCGAAGCGCTCATCCATCATCCCTGGCATGGCGACGAGAACCTGCCCGTCCAGGTAAGGGGACTCGGTATCGTATGGGGATAGCTGAAAGCTCATATGCTAAAATCTGCCTTGCCGGGTCGGTCACCCGATCACAGGATCGTGGATGGCAGACCCGAAGATAAACCGCATAAGGGAAGCGCGTCAGGGAGGCGTCAGTTCCATGGCAATCATGCTCCGCGCTGCTTCAGCGGCGATTTTTTTGATCCTGTCCTTCGTGGCAGGAGCCGCGCAATCGTCCAAGATCCCGTCCTCGAGCGAGGGATTTCACTCCCGTGCGCGCCTCGTTTCAGGAGGAAGGCAGGGGGCCCAGTGGCTTGCTGGCATCGAGATCACCCTCGATCAGGGCTTTAAGACGTATTGGCGCAATCCCGGCGATTCCGGCCTTCCGCCCCGCTTCGACTGGTCAAGCTCCGAGAACGTTGCGGGGATCGAGGTCCGCTGGCCCGCTCCCTCCCGGCATGAGGACGCAGCAGGCGTCGCCTATGTCTACGGCAAGAAGGTGGTTCTTCCGCTGCTCGTGACCGCGAAAGAGGCCAACAGGCCGGTCAAGCTCGTCCTTTCGGCCGAGTATGGGGTGTGCAAGGACATCTGCATTCCAGCCCATGCGAATCTGAGCCTCGATCTCACAGGCGAGGACGCAGACCGAGGTGCCATCGAGAGCGCCCTGGCGAAGGTGCCCGTCGCTCAAAACTTGGGCACGCACGCCGATCTGTCCGTACTGTCCATCGCACCTCTGGCGCACGACAAGCCCGCTCTCTCCGTTACGGTTCAGGCTCCCGCAGGCACGAAGCCCGCCCTTTTCGCCGAGGGGCCGGAGAACTGGTATTTGTCGACCTCGCTCCCGGACGACGCGAACCGCTTCACCGTCACGATCGAGGAGAAGCCCAAGGATGCGCCGGGCCCCGTTGCCCTGCGCCTGACCTTGGTCGCGGGAGGAAAGGCCGTTGAGACACAAGTCAGCCTCGACGGAAACGGGCAGCCACGCTAGGGAAGTAGCATTATCGGCATCGCTTTGGAGAACTGCCTATGCCCATCCAGGTTGGAGAACGCCTACCCCAGGTTACCTTCCGCATCATGACGCCGGATGGGCCGGTGGCCAAGACGACGGACGATCTGTTCAAGGGCCGCAAGGTGGTGCTCGTGGCTGTTCCCGGTGCATTCACCCCCACCTGCCACCGCAATCACCTGCCGGGCTACGTGCAGAAGAAGGACGAGATCAAGGCCAAGGGCGTGGACTCCATCCTGGTCACCTCCGTCAACGACGTCTTCGTCCTGGAAGCCTGGGGCAAGTCCACTGGCGCCGAGGAGATCGAATTCCTGTCCGACGGCAATGCGGATTTCGCCAAGGCCATTGGCCTGTCCATGGACGGCTCGGGCTTCGGACTCGGCACGCGCTCGCAGCGCTATTCCATGGTGGTCGACGACGGCGTGGTGAAGGCGCTCAACGTGGAGGATGCTCCCTCCCGGGCTCAGCACTCGGGTGCCGAAAACATCCTCAAGGATCTTTGATCCTTCTC
>JALYFY010000383.1 GCA_030777385.1 Pseudomonadota bacterium
CGGTGACCTTGTCGAGATAGGAGCCGCGGGGGGCGACCGAGCGCAGGTAGAACAGGGCAAACCCGAATGGCGGGTGCAGGAAGCTCGTCTGCATGTTGATGCCAAGCAGCACGCCGAACCAGATCAGGTCGATGCCGAGTTCCTCGGCCACAGGTCCGAGCAGCGGGACGATGATGAAGGCCAGTTCGAAGAAATCCAGAAAGAAGGCGAGCAGGAACACCAGGATGTTGACGACGATCAGGAACCCGAGCTGGCCACCGGGGAGGGACGTCAGGAGCTCCTCGACCCAGACGTGGCCGTTCACCCCGTAGAAGGTCAGCGAGAACACGCGGGCGCCGATCAGGATGAACAGCACGAAGGCGGAGAGTTTGGCTGTTGCTTCCGTCGCCTGCTTGACGATGGTGAAGTTGAAGCGGTTCGGGTTGTTGTCGAGCCGGCGCTTGATCGCCGCCAGGATAACGGAGCCGAGCGCGCCCATGGCGCCGCCTTCGGTCGGGGTCGCCAGACCGATGAAGATGGTGCCCAGCACGAGGAAGATCAGCAGGAGCGGGGGCACCATGACGAAGGTGGTCTGCTGGGCCATGTTCGACATGAGGCGAAGGCCCGAGAACCGCTCGACGATGCCGACCACCAGCGCATAGACGGCGCCGGCGATCACCATCTCCAGGGTGAGCGCGAGATTCTCGTAACCCTGCTGGTTCAGGTAGAAATAGGCGCCGACGAGAAGCGCGGTCAGAATGGCCGAGATGGCGATGCGCTTGGCGCCGAGCATCTTGTTCATGAGGGCGCAGATCAGGGCCACGACCGTTCCGACGCAGATCGTCAGGATCACGAAATCCGCACCGGCCCTGGTGGCCGTCTGCGACAGGATGTAATAGCCGACGAGGCCCGAGAAGACGACCAGGATGCCGAGCTGCCACACGCCGCGCGATCCGTTGGGCTCCCGGTAGCCGATGGCGTCGAGCGGAAGGCCAGGCGCCGACTTCGGAAAGAAGATCGACATCAGCAGCACGTAGCCGGCATAGAGGCCGGCCAGGATGATTCCGGGCAGGAAGGCGCCCTCGTACATGTCGCCGACCGAGCGGCCGAGCTGGTCCGCCATGACGATCAGAACGAGCGAAGGCGGAATGATCTGAGCGAGCGTTCCGGAGGCTGCGATCACGCCGGACGCGAGTCGGCGGTCGTAGCCGTAGCGCAGCATGATCGGCAGGGAGATGAGGCCCATCGAGATCACGGAAGCCGCGACCACGCCCGTCGTGGCGGCCAGAAGCGCGCCCACGAAGATCACCGCATAGGCCAGACCGCCGCGGATGGGGCCGAACAGCTGGCCGATGGTGTCGAGCAGGTCCTCGGCCATGCCGGAGCGCTCGAGGATGTAGCCCATGAAGGTGAAGAACGGGATCGCGAGCAGCACCTCGTTCGACATGGTGCCGTAGATGCGGTCCGGCAGCGCCTGGAGAAGTGGCCAGGAGAGGTTGATGGTCTCCGGCGCATAGGGGGCGAGCTCGACCGCGACGAAGAAGAACAGCAGGCCGTTCGCGGCGAGCGCGAAGGCCACCGGGTAACCGAGAAGCAGGAAGACCACGAGCGCCATGAACATGATGGGCGCTAGGTTCTGGGCAATAAACACAGCCATGGGCGAAAAACTCCGAAAAACTAAGACCGGGCGCTTACGGGATCAGCGGATGCCGTCGCCTGGGGGCTCGCCGCCCTTCGTCGTGGTGGTATCGGCCAGCTCGGCGATGAGCCGCTCGGCCTCCGCCTCGGCGCTGTGGTGGCCGGCCGAATCGTGCTCGTCCTCAAGCTGGCCTTTCATGATGGCGATGCGCTTGATGAGCTCGCTCAGCCACTGGAACGCCAGCGAGATGAAGCCGAGGAGAATGAGGCCCTTGGCGGGCCAGATCAGCAGGCCGCCCGCATTCGAGGACACCTCCCCGGAGCGGTACGAATTGATGAAGTAAGGGAAGGACAGGTACAGCATCAAGGCCACGAAGGGGAACAGGAAGAACAGATGGCCGATCAGGTCGATCCGGTCCCGTCCCCGCTTGGAGAGCCTGCTGGAGATGATGTCGATGCGGATATGCTCGTTGACCCGCAGCGTCCACGCGGCGCAGAGCATGAACACGGCGCCGAACAGATACCATTGCAGCTCGAGCCAGGCATTGGACGAGACGCCGAAGATCCGCCGGATGATGGCGTTGATCGACGACACCAGAATCGCGATCACGATGGCCCAGGCAGCCACCTTGCCGATACGCACGTTGAAAGAGTCGATGGCACGGGATAGCCCAATGAGCGCCGTCATCTGTCTTCCCCCTTGAACTTGTTGGTTAAATGTTGCGGCCTAGCTATCGGACTTCCGCCCGGTCCGCCAGTGCCGTTTAGTCTATAGAGAGGTCAGGCGGCTAGTAGCCGGGAAATTTTCGTGCTGCAAGACGTTCCAATGTTAAAAGTTTAGGCAGCACAAAGCTTTCCGGATCGTCCTAAACTTGCGGCGCATGCGGGCAGGTTTTCAGTCTTGAGAGCCTCACGCATCGCTCCCAGCCCATGGCGTTCGCCGGCGGAGCGGCTATAGTTTCCTAAACCTTAGGCCATCTCCCACCACCGAGGCTGTCGTGACGCTCCTTGTTCTTGGACTGATCCTGTTCCTGGGCACCCATGCCTTCAGCATGGCCCGGTCGCGCCGCGCCGAGGTCGTCGGCAGGATGGGAGAGGGGGCTTACAAGGGGCTGTACTCCCTGCTGTCGCTTGCCGGCGTCGTCCTGATCTCCATCGGCTATGGGCAGTACCGGGCGGGCGGCTACATCCCGGTGTGGGATCCGCCGGTCTGGACGCGGCACCTGGCGCTGCTCCTCGTCCTCCTTGCCTTCATCTGCTTCGTCGCGGCCTATCTGCCCGGCCATATCAAGGCCCGGCTCAAGCACCCCATGCTGGCCGGCGTGAAGATCTGGGCCCTGGCGCATCTTCTCGCCAACGGGGATCTGGGCTCGATCCTGCTCTTCGGCTCCTTCCTGGTCTGGGGGGTGGCGGCGCGCATCAGCGTGAAGCGCCGCGACGTGGCCGCCCAGCATGGCGGCACCGCAGCGCCTGCGGGCATCCGCAACGACGTGCTGGCGGTGGCGATCGGCACCATTGTCTACGTGGCCTTCGTGTTCTGGCTGCATCCGTGGCTGATCGGGGTTCCGGTTCTCCCCATGCGGGCATGAAGCCTCTCGCCTTGTGCGAGTGTGTGTGTTAGGCGACGCACTTCGATAAGGAGGCGGCTCAAGGCCGCAAAGAGTGCATGGCCCGGAACGACGAGTTCATTCGCGAAGTCGATGAGGAATACCGCCGCGATCAGATGGCTCAGATCTGGACGCGCTACAGTGGCGTGATCATCGGCGTGGTGGCTCTGGTCGTGGCTGGCGTCGGCGGCTGGCGCTATTGGCAATATACCCAGGAGACCAATGCGCAGGCGGCCGCCATCCGTTATGAGGAGGCGCTCCGCCTGTCCGACCAGGACAAGGCCCAGGAGGCGCAGGGCTCTCTTGAGGCGCTGGCTAAGGAAGGCGGCACCGGCTACAGCCTGCTCGCCCGCTTCCGCCTTGCCGCCGAGCAGGGCCAGCAGAACCCGGAGACCGGCGCATCGGCCTATGACGCGCTTGCAAACGACGCTTCCGTGGGCCCCG
>JALYFY010000384.1 GCA_030777385.1 Pseudomonadota bacterium
AGTCCCTGCGAACGGCGAGGAACACCAGAAGGCCGAGATTGACCCAGATGCCAATGGCGGTGGCGAGCGCAAGGCCGACCACGCCGTAGGGGCCTGTCAGCACGATCTTCAAGGCCACATTGACCGCTACCGCCGAGAGCGAGGCGATGAGCGGCGTCACCGTGTCCGAGCGGGCGTAGAAGCTCGCAACAGCCGAGCGGATCAGAACGGCAGCCGGCAGACCGACGGCGTAGGCCGCGAGCACCGCACCGGAGCGCTCCGCAGCAGCCGCATCGAAGGCGCCGCGCTGGAACAGGGCCGACATGATAAGATCGGGCAGGGTGATGAAGGCGACCACGAAGGGGGCGGCGAGCGCCAGCGTCAGGCCCACGGCCCGGTTCTGAGCGCCATGGGCGGCTGCGACGTCCCCCGCAGCGATGCGGCGGCTCATTTCCGGCAGGAGCACGGTGCCGGCCGCGATGCCGATGACGCCGAGCGGCAGCTGGTAGATCCGGTCGGCAAAATAAAGCGAGGCCACCGCGCCTGTGGGCAGGAACGACGCGATGATCGTATCGGCGAACATGGCCAGCTGCACGCCCGCCGAGCCGATGACGGCCGGTCCCAGGGTCTTGAAGAAGCGCCTCATGGCCGGATCGAGGCGCGGGGCCTCGAGACGGGGGGCAACGCCGAGCCTCCTGGCCGAGACCCAGACCAGCAGCAATTCGAGAACGCCCGCGACGGTGACGCCCCAGGCGGCTGCGTGGCCGGCATTGGGGAACAGGAAGGCGACAGCCAGCGCCGCCACGATGGAGACGTTGAGCAGGACGGGGGCGGCGGCTGCCGCCGCAAATCGCTCATGGGCGTTGAGGATGGCGGACAGGATCGTCACCAGGGTGACGAAGAGCAGGTACGGGAAGGTGATGCGGGTCAGCGTCACCGCCAGGTCGAACTTTGCCGGATCGTCCGAAAAGCCTGGGGCAAGCAGGGTCACCACCACCGGCATGGCGAAAAGCGCAACGCCGAGCAGCACGACCTGGACGATCAGCATCAGGGTGCTGATGCGGCTTGCAAACGAACGGGCCGGGGAGGCGCCCTCCGTTTCCAGAACCCGCGCATAGGTTGGCAGGAACGCGCTGTTGAAGGCGCCTTCGCTGAAGATGGCCCGGAAGTGGTTGGGGATGCGGGAGGCGACCACGAAGGCATCTGCGATGGGCCCGGCGCCCATAATGGCCGCAAGAACCACGTCGCGAATGAAGCCGGTGAGGCGCGAAACGAGGGTCCAGCCGCCGACGGAGAGAATCTTTCGGAACATCGGTCAGGCCCGGCGCAGTCGGGACTGATCGGGAACGAGGTCGCTCGACACCTCGGCTGCCCCGCCGATCCGCTCGGCTACCACGTAGAGCGGGCGCCGCTTCACCTCGGCGAAGATGCGGCCCACATATTCGCCGACGATGCCGAGCGACATGAGCTGAATGCCGGAGAAGAACATGACGGAGACGATCAGGCTCGGGAAGCCGGGAAGATCCGTGCCGAAGAGCAGCGTCCGAATCGTGAAGAACACGGCGGTGGCGATCGCCAGGAACGAGATCAGGAAACCGATATAGGTCCAGATCCGCAGGGGCACGGTGGAGAACGCCGCTATGCCGTCGAAGGCGAAGCGGAAGAGCTTTCGGAAGCTCCATTTCGTGGTGCCGAAGCGGCGCTCCTCCACCACGAACGGCACGCCCGTGGCCTTGAAGCCGATCCAGGCATAGAGGCCCTTCGAGAAGCGCGCCTTCTCGCCAAGGGTCTTCAGAACATCGACGCCCTTGCGGTCGATGAGCCGGAAATCGCCTGCGCCCTCGGGCAGGGGAATTTCGCCGAAGCGGGAGAAGAGCTGGTAGAACAGCTGGGCGAAGCCCCGCTTGACCCGGGTCTCGTCGGTCCGGTCCGTGCGCTGGCCGTAAACCATCATGTAGCCCTCCCGCCAGCGCTCCACGAACGCCTCGATCATCTCAGGGGGATGCTGGAGGTCGGCATCCATGATCACCACTGCGTCGCCTCTTGCATGGTCGAGGCCTGCCGCAATGGCGATCTCCTTGCCGAAGTTGCGGCTGAAGGAGACGGCAC
>JALYFY010000385.1 GCA_030777385.1 Pseudomonadota bacterium
CGGACGGTCGGCTTGGAAAGATCGCACTGCTCGACAAGCTCCGAGAGGCGAGCGCCCGAGGGCCCTGCTCGACCAACAAGGAGGAGCAGCGTAGCGGCACGGTCGATGCTTTGAGCGCCGCCGGCAGCGGCATCGCCAATCGTCTGCACGGCCGTTCTGGCTGACGTCCTCTTTGCGTGTTCCATCATGTGGACCTCTCGAGCCTGCCCGGCGGGTTATTCGTAGGAAGAATATTTATCATTTGACAAAGTGTGTCATGGCGTTCTTCTTAGCCCAAGACAACAAGAAGGTCCATTGAATGGACCCTAGAAGATCCGAGGAAACGCAAAGGTCCAGTGAGGCCTGCCAGGAGGTTTATATGATCATCTCTCGTCGCCGTCTGCTCATTGCCGGCTCAACCGCATTCGCAGGCGGGGTCGTAGGAGCGCCGTTCATCGCACGCGCCCAGCAGGCCGAGTTCACCTACAAGTACGCGAACAATCTGCCGACTACGCATCCAATGAACGTGCGGGCTCAGGAAATGGCCGCGGCCATCAAGGCCGAGACCAATGGCCGCTTCGAGATGCAAATCTTCCCCAGCAGTCAGCTCGGGTCCGACACCGACACGCTCAGCCAAGTGCGCTCGGGCGGTGTTGAGTTCTTTACCCTGTCGGGCCTAATCCTGTCGACGCTCGTGCCGGCCGCCTCGATCAACGGGATGGGCTTTGCCTTCCCGGATTATGCAACCGTCTGGAAGGCCATGGATGGCGATCTCGGCGCTTACGTTCGTCAGCAGATCGCCAAGGCAAACCTCGTCGTTATGGACAAGATCTGGGATAACGGCTTCCGGCAAACCACGGCCTCGACGAAACCGATCAACACGCCGGACGACCTGCGCGGCATGAAGCTTCGCGTGCCTCCTTCGCCGCTCTGGACGTCCATGTACAAGGCATTTGAGTCCGCGCCCACGTCGATCAACTTCAACGAAACCTATACGGCACTTCAGACCAAGGTGGTCGACGGTCAGGAGAACCCGCTGGCCATCATCTCGACCGCGAAGCTGTATGAGGTGCAGAAATACCTCTCCATGACCAACCATATGTGGGACGGGTTCTGGTTCCTGGGCAACCGCCGCGCCTGGGAGCGACTGCCCCAGGATGTCCGCACAGTTGTGGCCAAGCACATCAACGCAGCAGGGGAAAAACAGCGTGAGGACGTAGCCAAGCTCAACTCCACCGTTCAGCAGGAGCTCGCTGCAAAGGGCATGGTGGTCAACCAGCCTGATCCAGCGCCGTTCCGCGACAAGCTGCGCAAGGCTGGGTTCTACACCGAATGGAAGGGCAAGTACGGCGACGAGGCTTGGGCCATCCTCGAGAAGTCCGTCGGCACCCTGGTTTAGGCGATCGGTGCCAGCAATCACGCTTCTGCTGCCGAGGGAGAGGCGTCCGCGGACCGGACGCCTCTCCCTTCATCGGACGTGATCCCCGCAAACCCATAGGAGCGTTGGACATGACTTCCTCCGCACATGTGCTCGCCGCGCCGGAATCAGTGCCCGTCGTCGATGACGACATCCGGCCGGGCTCCCGCCTCCTCAGGCCTTTCGAGATCGTTTCGTCGGCCCTGCTGGTCGCTATCATTGTCCTGTTGCTGGCTGGCGTCATCTCCCGCTATTTATTCTCGCTTCCGGTGGTGTGGATCGATGAGGTCGCATCACTATGCTTTCTGTGGCTCGCGATGCTCGGGTCCGCGATTGCACTCGACCGCAACGAGCACCTCAGGCTGACGCTGTTCCTGAACATGATGCCAGAGCGGACACAGCGGTTCGTGGAGACCTTCGGGCTGCTGGTGATCGCCACCTTCCTGCTGTCGCTGGTGCCTCCGGCCTTCGACTACGCGATGGAGGAGTGGTACATCACCACGCCCGCGCTTGAGATCCCGAACACCTTCCGCGCGGCCGCCATTCCCTTCGGCATGGTTGCCATGCTGGGCATCGTGCTCGCGTATGCCTTCCGGACTTCACCATGGCGCGACCTGATTGTCTCGGCCCTCGTGATCGCCATGATTGCTGGCCTGCTATGGTACTTCTCGCCCACCCTCACAAGGCTCGGCAACGGCAAGATCGTTCTCTTCCTCGTCGTATTCGTTGCGGCATGCCTCGTCGCGGGCGTTCCCATCGCGTTCTGCTTCGGCATCGGTACCCTGAGTTACCTCGCCTTCGCGACGCAGGTCCCGAGCTTCGTCATGATCGGCCGCATGGACGAAGGCATGTCGGGCCTCATCCTGCTGTCGGTTCCAATCTTCGTCTTCCTAGGCTGCATCCTTGATGCCACCGGCATGGGCAAGGCTATTATCGACTTCCTGGCCTCACTCTTGGGCCATGTTCGCGCCGGCATGTCCTACGTGCTGCTCGGCTCGCTCTTCGTGGTCTCCGGCATTTCCGGCTCCAAGGTCTCCGACATGGCCACGGTCGCCCCGGCGCTGTTCCCGGAGATGAAGCGTCGCGGTCATAGCCCGCGGGAGATGATCGCGCTGCTCGCGACGGGAGCTGCCATGGCCGATACCGTGCCGCCCAGCATCGTCCTGATCGTGCTGGGCTCTGTCGCAGGCGTTTCCATTGCGGGCCTGTTCACCAGCGGCATCGTGGTTGCCATGGTCCTGCTCGCGGTTTTGGCCATCTTGGCACGCTGGAAGAGCCGGCACGAAGACATGTCCAAGGTACGCCGGGCACCTCTCTCACTGGTTGGCCGCACTCTCCTCGTTGCTGCGCCCGCCCTCGTTCTGCCGTTCCTGATCCGAAGCACAGTTGCCGGCGGTGTAGCTACGGCAACCGAGGTGTCGACTATTGCGGTGATCTATGCCCTGTTCGTCGGCATTGTCCTCTACGGCGGCATCGGTTGGCGCACATTTTACGGTATGCTCGTAGAGACGGCGGCTCTCACCGGATCGATCCTGCTGATCCTCGGCACCGCTCTCGCGATGGCGTGGGCGATCACGCAGGCTGGCGTCGCCCAGAGCCTGGCCACGTTCATGACGGGACTGCCCGGCGGCTGGCTCTCGTTCATGGCTGTGACCATTGTAGTGTTCCTGATCCTGGGCAGCGTGCTCGAGGGCCTGCCGGCCATCGTGCTGATGGCTCCGCTCATGTTCCCGATCGCAAAGAACCTCGGGATCAATGACATCCACTACGCAATGGTCATCGTGACTGCGATGAACATCGGCCTCATGGCGCCGCCGATCGGCGTGGGATTCTATCTCGCTTGCAAGATCGGCAACGTCCCACCCGACGAAGCTATCGGTGCGATCTGGCCCTACCTCGTGGCGCTGCTCGTAGGCCTCGTCATCATCGCAACTGTACCCTGGATTTCGATTGGGCTCCTCTGACGACCACCGTCGGACGGTCCGCGAGGGTCGCCCGGCCAGGATACGTACGACAACACTATCTCACGATCACACATTGAAGGAATTGCAGATATGGCACGTGCTTGCATTGTTGGCTGGGCTCATACACCTTTCGGCAAATTGGAAGATCCGGATGTCGAGAGCCTGATGGCGCGAGTTTCGGGCGAGGCTCTCGCTCACGCTGGGGTCGGACCTGAGGACGTCGACGGGATCTATGTCGGCGTCATGAACAACGGCTTCTCGAAGCAGGGCTTCGAGGCTGCCCAAGTTGCGCTCGATCAGCCGGCTCTCGCCTACGTTCCTGCGACCCGCGTGGAGAATGCGTGTGGGACGGGATCGGCCGCACTCTATACGGCTCTCGACTTCGTCGAGAGCGGTCGCGGACGAGTCGCCCTGGTCGTCGGGGCCGAGAAGATGACCGCCAAGCCAGTGGTCGAAACCAGCGATATCCTGCTGAGCGCCTCGTACCGGAAGGAAGAAGCAGACATCGACGGCGGCTTTGCCGGTGTTTTCGGTCGGATCGCCCAGAACTACTTCCAGCGCTACGGTGACCGGAGCGAGGAACTGGCTCATATCTCCGCCAAGAATCACAGGAACGGCGTCGCGAACCCCTACGCGCAGATGCGGCGCGACTTCGGCTTCGAGTTCTGCAACGTCGTGTCCGACAAAAATCCCTACGTGGCAGCGCCCCTGCGGCGGACTGACTGTTCTCTGATCTCGGATGGGGCGGCGGCTCTCGTCGTGGCCGACGAGGAGACGGCTGAGCGCCTCCAGCAGGCGATCGCCTTCCGCACCCGCCAGCACGTCAATGACATCCTGCCGCTCTCGCGGCGTGACCCGACGGCCTTCGCCGGTGCCCGGATGGCCTGGGACAAGGCGCGCGCAGGTGCCGGCATCACCTTGGACGATCTTGACTTCGTCGAGACCCATGATTGCTTCACCATCGCCGAGCTTATCGAGTACGAGGCAATGGGGCTCGCCGCTCCGGGAGAAGGCTACCGGGTCGTTCGTGAAGGCATAGCACAGAAGAACGGCCGCCTGCCGATCAACCCTTCCGGCGGTCTCAAGTCGAAGGGGCACCCAGTCGGCGCCACCGGCGTGTCGATGCATGTCATGGCCTGCCTCCAGCTTATGAATCAGGCCGGCGACATGCAGATCCCGGACGCCAAGCTCGCGGGCGTCTTCAACATGGGCGGCGCCGCCGTCGCCAACTACGTGTCCATCCTGGAGCGACGCAAATGACGAGCCTCGATCAAGCTCCCGCGGGCGGCGTTGCGCCTGTCTCTAAGCGCGTCATGAACCTCTCCCACTTCCTGCGTCAGGCGGCGCGGCGATATGGCGGCGAGATCGGCTTCGTCCGGGGCGAGGATACCTGGACATGGGCCGAGCTCGATCAGCGAGTGGACGCCATGGCGGCAGCCCTTGCCGCACGGGGCGTGAAGAAAGGCGACCGCATCCTAGTGCAGTCCAAGAACGGCAACCAGATGTTCGAGTCGATGTTCGCCTGCTTCCGGCTGGGTGCCGTCTGGGTGCCGACGAACTATCGCCAAACCCCGGGCGAGGTGGCTTACCTCGCCCAGTCGAGCGGCGCCTCCGCTATGATCTGCCATTGCGACTTCCCGGAGTATGTCGCCGCCGCGCGCGAGGCCGCTCCGGCGATCCTCTTCGTTGTCTCCATCGGGACCGCGGAATTCGGCGAGGATTACGATGCCCTCGTCGCACAGCACTCCGGACAGAGCGTACCGATGGCGTCGGTCGAGCACGACGATCCGTGCTGGTTCTTCTACACGTCGGGCACGACGGGACGTCCCAAGGCTGCCGTTCTCACCCATGGCCAGATGGCCTTCGTAATTACGAACCATCTCTGCGACCTGATGCCGGGTACCACCCATCGGGATGCTTCCCTGGTCTTGGCCCCGCTCTCGCACGGGGCGGGCATCCACCAGCTCGTGCAGGTGGCACGGGGCGTCAAGACGGTCCTGCTCAAGAGCGACCGGTTCGACGCCGACGAGGCCTGGGGCCTAGTCGCGCATTGGCGGATCACCAATATGTTTACGGTTCCCACCATCGTGAAAATGCTGACCGAACACCCGTCGGTCGACGCGCACGACCACACGTCCCTGCGCTACATGATCTACGCGGGTGCGCCCATGTACCGGGAGGACCAGAAGCACGCCCTCAGGAAGCTCGGAAAGGTGCTGGTTCAGTATTTTGGGCTCGGCGAGGTCACCGGCAACATCACCGTGCTTCCGCCTGCGCTCCACGAGACCGAAGATGCACCCGGCGTGAAAGTGGGTACCTGCGGCTACGAGCGCACCGGGATGCAGGTCTCGATCCAGGACGACCAGGGCCGCGAGCTCAAGGCAGGCGAAACAGGGGAGATCTGCGTCTGCGGTCCGGCCGTGTTCGCGGGCTATTACGACAACCCCGAAGCCAACGCGAAGGCGTTCCGCGACGGCTGGTTCCGGACCGGCGATCTCGGCCACCTCGACGAGGAAGGATTCCTCTATATCACCGGACGTGCTTCCGACATGTACATCTCCGGCGGCTCGAACGTCTACCCGCGCGAAACCGAGGAGAAGATCCTGACCCACCCTGCCATCGCGGAGGTTGCGATCCTCGGCGTGCCCGACAGAACCTGGGGTGAGGTTGGTGTGGCAGTCTGCGTGCTGCGGCCAAACGCGACGCTCAACGAGCCGGAACTCCTGGCGTGGCTGGAGGGCAAGGTCGCCCGCTACAAGCTTCCGAAGCGCGTGTTCTTCTGGGATGCCCTGCCCAAGTCCGCTTACGGCAAGATCACCAAGAAGGACGTCCGAGCGGAACTCGCGGTGCGCGGCTGCCTGCCGCTCGACCAACCGGCTCAGGCCTCGGCCTGAGCGGAAGCGCCGCATCATTCGCCCAATGGGGAGACAAACATGGTTCAGCAACAGACGGTCCTCGTGACCGGAGGAGCGTCGGGCATCGGCCTTGCAGTGGTCGAGGCGGCTCTTGGAGAGGGCTGGCGCGTGATCGTTGCCGATCTCGATCCGGGTAACATCGACCGATGCCGGGATTCCCTCGGCGCACCGGGCGACCGCGTGCGGTACGAGCAGATGAACGTCGCGGACGAGGACACCGTTGTCCGCGTCATCGCCGCCTGCGAGGCGGAGTTCGGTCCTCTGACGGGGGTTGTCAACTCAGCGGGCATCGGGCGCGACGTTCCGGCACTCGACACGAGCGTCGATCTCTTCCGGAAGATGCTGGAGGTCAACCTGATCGGCAGCTTCGTGGTCTCCCGCGAGGCGGCTAGGCACATGCGCGCCCGCGGCGCAGGCTCGATCGTCAACATCGCTTCCGTTTCGGGGATCATGGGCAACAAGGGTCGCGTCGCGTATGGCGCGTCCAAGGGCGGCGTGCTCACGATGACCAAGGTCATGGCGGTCGAGCTAGCGTCCATCGGCATTCGGGTGAATGCGGTTGCACCGGGTCCCATCGAGACACCGATGGTGCAGGAGATCCACACACCGGAGGTGCGCGCCGCCTGGATGACGACCGTGCCGCAGCGGCGTTATGGATCGCCGGCCGAGATCGCAGGGGCGGCCATTTTCCTCCTCGACGATCGCAAGTCCAGCTACGTCACCGGCCAGACGATCTGTGTCGATGGCGGCTTCACGGCCGCGGGCATCATCGGCAAGCCGTCCGCCGCTTTCGATCCGCCTGCACAGGCATAGAAGGCTCAAACATGACCTATTTGTTCTCCCTTGCCGAAACGGCGCCTATCCTTCCTCCGGAGGGCGAGTACTGGATTGCTCCAGGTGCCGTTCTGATTGGCAACGTTCGCCTTAGGCGCGAGGCCAGCATCTGGTTCGGCACAGTGCTGCGTGCCGACGACGACCTCATCGAGGTCGGCGAACGCAGCAATGTCCAGGACGGTTGCGTGCTTCATGTCGATCCAGGATACCCGCTGACGATCGGTGAGGACTGCACGATCGGCCACAAGGTGATGCTGCATGGTTGCACCATCGGCTCGAACACCTTAATCGGCATGAACTCGACCATCCTCAATGGAGCGCGGATCGGCCGGAACTGCCTGATCGGCGCGAATACGCTGATCACCGAGAATAAGGTCATCCCCGACAATTCACTCGTCATGGGTGCCCCTGGGCGTGTCGTTCGGGAGATCGATGATGCCGGCGTGCAGAACCTGACCGAGGGCGCAGCCCTTTATGTCAGGCGGTGGCGTCGGTACGTGCGTGAGCTGGCACCTGCCTCCGGAGATGTCTGATGAAGCGGGTAGTCACGACGCAGTTGCCCCGGCCGCGTACCCTGATCCACCCCGGCCGGTTCAACCCGGTTCGCATCCAAAGCCTTCGCTCTGCCAAGGGGCGGCATGTCCGACTGGCGCTCTTGCCTGGCGTGAGCCTTTTCGACGGCCTGGTGAAGCCACTGGCGGAGATCGGGATCACGTCTGCCTCGACGACAATCCTCGGCGGCTATTTCGAGGGCGTTCATTATTGCGTTGCGCCTCCCGATCAGCAGGGGCAGGCCGTGATCGCCTATTCCAAGCCGATCCCCGCCGGCCGCACGTACATGATCTTCGGCAATGCGACCCTGGGAAAGAGCATCAGCGGCTCACCGCTCGTGCATTGCCATGCCGCGATCCGCACCGAAAGCGGTGAGGTCAAGGGTGGTCACATCCTGACGGAGACCTGCATCGTCAGCCACTATCCAATCCCGGTTCTCGTCACATCGCTCGACGAGTTCGAACTCCGGCAGGCCTACGATCCCGAGACGAACATTCCGCTTCTTCAACCATACAAGGAAACGATCAATGGGTGAGATGATCGCCGTCGAGAACGGCTCAATGGGCCGTGTGGCCTACGCGAGGATCGCTCCCAACGAGGATCTCGTCCAAGGGGTGGAGAAGCTGTGTCTTGCCGAAGGTTTCAGAAACGCGTTCGTGCGCGGTGCGCTGGGCAGCCTCGTAGATGCCTGCATGGGCACGATCGACGGCAAGTACCTCCAGATCCAAGGTCCGGCCGTGGAAATCGTCAGCCTGGCGGGCGAGGTGCGTCAGGGTGAGGACGGTTCCCTCAGGGCAGCACTCACGGGCGTCGTGGCAGACCCGGAGGGGAATGTCTATGGCGGACCTTTCGTCGCCGGCTTGAACCCAATCTGCATGACGTTTGAGGTCACCCTCGAGGAGTGGCTTCCTGCGAAGTGAACGGCTAATGCCGTGGAGGTCGCGCCTGCGGCTCTGGCACTGGCAAATGGAGCGGAGATCAATGGTCGATCGTCTGAAGGGCAGGACTGCCATCGTGTTTGGGGCAGGGTCCTCGGGTCCTGGATGGGGAAACGGCAAGGCCGCTGCTGTCGCCTATGCACGGGAAGGGGCCCGCGTAGCCTGCGTCGACCTGGTCCAGGAAGCCGCGGAGGAAACCGCGTCTATCATCGCGGGTGAAGGCGGCGAGGCTATTGCCGTCGCGGCGGACGTCACCGAGACAGGCTCGGTCGGAAGCGCGGTAACGCAGGTCGTCGAGCGTCTCGGGGGCATCAGCATCCTGCACAACAACGTCGGCGTCACCCACATGGGCGGGCCGGTCGAGCTCAGCGAGGAGCAGTTCGAGGCCTCGCTCAAATTGAACATCGGTCCCGTGTACCGCACGGCAAAGGCCGTGATCCCGCACATGCTGCGTCAGGGCGGCGGTGCCATCGTCAACATCTCCTCGCTCGCAGCGATCCGTTGGACGGGTTATCCTTATTTTGCTTATTACGCCACCAAGGCGGCGGTGAACCAAGCCACCGTGGCGCTCGCCATGCAATATGCCCGGCAGGGCATTCGTGCCAACTGCATCATGCCTGGCCTTATCGACACCCCGCTGATCTACCGTCAGATCTCAGGGCAATATGCATCCGTGGAGGAGATGGTGGCGGCACGCAACGCAGCCGTTCCGGTCGGCAGGATGGGAACCGCCTGGGATATTGCCAATGCCGCCGTGTTCCTGGCCTCCGACGAGGCGCAGTTCATCACGGGCGTCTGCCTGCCCGTGGACGGCGGGCAGAGCTGTGCCGTCTCCGAGTTCCGCTGACGGAGTCTTCTGATGGCATTTGCAACCACGAGTGATGGCGTGCGGCTCTTCTACGACGCCGTTGGAAGTGGCTCGCCCGTCATATTCGTCCATGAGTTCGGCGGAAATCACTGGAGCTGGGAGCCGCAGGTCGGTTACTTTTCCCGCAGGCATCAATGCATCACCTATGCAGCGCGTGGCTATCCACCGTCGGATATACCGGAGAGTGTGGAGCAGTACTCGCAGATGCGAGCCGCCGACGACATCATCGACGTGATGAGTGCGGCAGGTATCGAGAAGGCCCACGTCGTGGGTCTTTCCATGGGGGCATTCGCCTGCGTGCACGCTGCCCTGCGTCACCCGGACCGTGTGCTGTCAGCCGTCATTGCCGGTGCTGGCTATGGCTCCGAGAAGGAGCACCAGGAGGCCTTCCGCCAGAACTCCGAGCAGGTTGCAAAGGGTTTTGAGGAGCGGGGCGCCGAGGGGTTTGCCCCCGTTTACGCCGAGAGCGCGTCGCGGGTCCAGTTCCAGGAAAAGGATCCACGCGGCTGGAAACTCTTTGCCGAAAGGCTTGCGCAGCACTCCGTTCTCGGTGCCGCCAATACTATGCGCGGCGTTCAGATGCGCCGGCCTTCTCTCTACGATTTGAAGGACGAACTGAGCGCCATGCAAGTTCCCTTGCTGGTAGTTGTGGGGGACGAGGATGATCACTCCATTCAGCCGGGGATCTTCCTAAAGCGAACCGTGCGGCGCTCCGGCCTCACCATGTTCCCGAAGTCGGGCCATACCCTGAACCTGGAGGAACCCGCCTTGTTCAACCGTGTGGTGGCCGAGTTCATCGCCCAAGTCGAAGCCGGTCGATGGGGACCTCGCGATCCCCGAGCCGACCCCCAGCAAATCATGCGAGCTGATTGAGCCATGTCGGTCCCTGAAATAAGGCATATCCATCACCCAGGTCCAGTATCGCAGGAGCGCACGGCCGATGCCGCAGGCATGCCCGTTCGGCTGCATTTCGTGCTTGAACCGGGGCACTCGGTCGACGCGGCCATCGCCAGGGGGTTCGCGGCTTCGGGCTGCATCGGGGGATTCGTGATGCTCCGGGGCGGACAGTGCGAACCGTTCAGGTTCGTCATGCCCGCGGCATCGCCGGACGCTGACCACGTAGCCTGGTACAGCGACACCTTCGCACCTGCGGGCCCGGTCGAGATTACGCGCGCCTGCGCCATTGTCGGGCAGCGCGATGGCAAGCCGTTCGTTCACTGTCACGGAATATGGGAGACAATGGAGGGCACGCGGATGGGCCATATGCTGGCCCCCGACACGATGGTGGCAGAGCCCATTGAGGTCACCGGGATCGGCCTGAGGAGCGTCACCTTCAAGGCTCTGCCTGACCTCGAGACAAACTTTACGCTGTTCGAGCCCTTACAGGTCGCTGAAGACAGGCAGGAGCCGGCAGGTTCGCGCGTGCTGCTGGCGAAGGTCCGCCCCAATGAGGACATCAGCCTCGCCATTGAGGACATCTGTTCAAGGCAGGGAATCGAAAGGGCAAATGTCCACGGCATCGGCAGCCTGAACGGGGTGCGATTCACCGATGGTGGGCGCGTGGAGGCATATGCGACAGAGATCTTGATCCATGAAGGGAGGGTGGAGAGCGCCCATGGCCGGCCAAGAGCCTCCCTCTGGATCGATGCAGTTGACATGGAAGGCCAAGTCTTCTCCGGCGGACTCGTCCACGGAGACAACCCCGTTTGCATAACCTTCGAGTTGGTCATCGAAGAGGTCGACCAGCCTTAGGGAGCGCCGGGTTGTTCTACGAGGTGAAGAGCGTTGAACCTGCGAACCTCCAGACGTTCAGAGCAGGAGACTTCATCTGAAACCTTTCATGCACTCTCACCGCGGCTCGTCGCCTAAAGCATAAGGTCGGGGGATGATGCGCTGATCCGAACCAGAGCATCGACGGACCAGAGAGCATAAGTGTTGGAAACGCTGGTCGTAAGGACCGCTCATGGCACGAGGCGGAAGTACGCTGAATTTCTGCAAACGCGCGATGAGCGGACCTTAATGGGATGCTGCTTTAAGGCCGTGTTTGACCCGGAGCCGACCTTCTGTGCCCCGCAATAGCATAACCCCAATCTGCGGTTCTGTCCCTACGATGTACTATGGTCATACGCTCCAAGCTCTTCAGAGCACGCAAAGAAACTCCCCCGCCAGTGTGCCAGCGAGGGAGCCTTGGAGATGACAAGTAACAGTCTCAGGAGGAAGAAGAGGTAGACTTCAGATCTCAGGAGCGGATCCTTATCAGATCCATTCTCTGGATAGCCCGCTTTAGGGGTGCTCCCTATCATCTAAGTTAAACGTGGCAGGACATTTAGCGCAGATCCAGTCTTGAGCCTCTTTTCAAAAGAACCGGGTCGTTGTTGTTCAACCAGGTTC
>JALYFY010000386.1 GCA_030777385.1 Pseudomonadota bacterium
TCAAGCTCTCCGGCGGCCAGCGCCAGCGCATCGCCATTGCCCGCGTGATCCTCAAGGACGCGCCGATTCTGATCCTGGACGAGGCCACCTCCGCCCTCGACTCGGAGGTGGAGGCGGCGATCCAGGAGTCCCTTGCCACCCTCATGGAGGGCAAGACGGTGATCGCCATCGCCCACCGCCTCTCGACCCTGCAGCTCATGGACCGGCTGATCGTGATGGACGAGGCCAATATCGTCGAGGAGGGCACGCACGAGGAGCTGCTGGAGCGCGGCGGCCTTTATGCAAGCCTCTGGTCGCGGCAGTCCGGCGGGTTTTTCACGCCGCGCAGGAACGTGCAGGACGTTAGCGTCTAAGAGCTTTGAAAAAGCAGGAGCGAGCCATCCTCCCTTTCCCGTCCGGGCGATCATGGATAGGGTGCGCTCATTCAACGATCACCGGATTGCCCCACCCATGCACAACGACCGCCTGAGCCTCGATGCTGTTGCCCGCCACGTGGACGCCAAAGCCGGTGATTACTGCGCCTTGAGCGATCAAATCTGGGCCATGCCAGAGCTCGCCTTCGAGGAACACCGCTCGGTTGCCGAGCAGATCGCCATCCTGGAGCGCGAGGGCTTTCGCATCACGCGCAATGTGGGCGGCATGGCAACAGCCTTCATCGCGGAAGCAGGCCAGGGCGGCCCCATCGTCGGCATTCTCGGCGAGTTCGATGCGCTGCCCGATCTCGCTCAGCATTCCGGCCGCACCGAGCATGCGCCCACCTCGAAGGGCGCCCCCGGTCATGGCTGCGGCCACAACTTGCTGGGTGCTGGATCCGCATTGGCCGCAGTGGCGCTCAAGGATGCGCTGGAAGCCGAAGGGATTGCCGGCACCGTGCGCTATTACGGTTGCCCGGCCGAGGAAAGCGGCTCGGGCAAGACCTTCATGGCCCGCGCCGGCCTGTTTCACGATCTCGACGCCGCCTTCTGCTGGCACCCGAGCGTGGTCAACGAGGTGCAGACCACGTCGTCGCTGGCCTGCATTCAGGCCTACTTTCGTTTCACGGGCCGCTCTGCCCATGCGGCGGCCTCGCCCCATGTGGGCCGCTCCGCGCTCGATGCGGTGGAGCTCATGAATGTGGGCGTGAACTACATGCGCGAGCACATGCCCTCCGATGCCCGCGTGCATTACGCCATCACCAACACCGGCGGCGATGCGCCGAACGTGGTGCAGGCCTATGCAGAGTCCCTCTACCTCGTGCGCTCGCCGCATCTGCCGGACGCGGAGCGCCTGTTCGAGCGCGTGAAGAAGATCGCCGAAGGCGCAACCCTTATGACGGAAACCTCTGTGGCCGTGCAGATCACGGATGCCACCTCCAATGTGGTGCCCAACAAGGCGCTGCAGGAGGCCATGTACGAGAACATGCGCCGCCTCGGCCCGCCTGCTTTCGACGAGGCTGACCTTGCCTTCGCGGGCGACCTTCAGAAAGCTGCCCTGACGGAGGAGGAAATCATCGCGAGCGTGAAGCCCTATGATCTCTCCCTCAAGACCAAGGCGCTGCACGACGGGTTGCTCTCCATGCCGACGCGGGAAGAGGTGATGATGGGCACCACCGACGTGGGCGATGTGAGCTGGATCGTGCCCACGGTCCAGTGCCACACGGCCTGCTTTGCCATCGGAACCCCGTTCCATACCTGGCAGCTCGTCACCCAGGGCAACCTGCCCGCAGCCCACAAGGGCATGGTGCTGGCCGCCAAGGCCATGGCGGCTACCGCAGCCGATTGCCTGCGCAATCCGGATCTCGTCGCCCGCGCCAAGGCGGAGCTCAAGGAGCGCACCGGCGGCCGGGACTATGTCTGCCCGATCCCGGAGGAGGTGACGCCCGACGATCTGCGGGCAAAAGCCGCCTGATCGCCGGCGCTTCCATTTCTGCAAGCGCCCCAGCTCCTGGCTGGGACGCTTTTTGCATTTCAGCAAGAATGGCTTGGCGTCCCGCAGGCTCGAAACCGCAACGCCGCAGGTCTATCTTCATCGCAGCATTGATGGAGACAGCACCATGAAGCTGACCGGAATTCACCATTTGACGGCCGTGACCGCGGACGCGCCCAGGAACCACGCCTTCTACACGCAGGCTCTGGGCATGAGACTCGTGAAGAAGACCGTCAACCAGGACGATGTGAGCGCCTATCACCTGTTCTATGCCGACGGTCTCGCGTCGCCCGGAACGGACCTCACCTTCTTCGATTGGCCTGTCGGGCGCGAGCGGCGCGGCACTCACAGCATCTCGCAGACAGCCTTGCGGGTGAACGGCGAGAAGGCCCTGCAATGGTGGAAGGATCGCTTCGCCTCCCTCAACATCCGAGGCCAGGAGATCACCGAGCGTGACGGCCGGCTGACCCTCGACTTCGAGGATTTCGAGGGCCAGCGCCTCAGCCTCGTCGACGATGGCGGGCAGGGCGAGGCCCACCCGTGGGAGCGCAGTCCGGTGCCGGCCGAGCACCAGATCCGGGGCTTAGGGCCGATCAGGATCAGCGTGCCGAAGCTCGAGCGCACCGCCCGCGTGCTCACGGACGCCATGGATATGCGCGCCGTGCGGGAATACCGCGTCGGCGATACGCCGGTTCACGTGTTCGCCATGGGAAAGGGCGGACCTGCCGCGGAGCTGCATGTGGCCGTCGAGCCGGGCCTGTCTCCGGCCAGCCCGGGAGCGGGCGGCGTGCACCATGTGGCCTTCCGGACGCCCAATGAGCAGACCTATCAGGAATGCTGGGAGCGCCTGCAGTCCCTGCGCGCGCCCTCAAGCGGCCCGGTCGACCGCTACTACTTCCAGAGCCTCTACTTCCGCGAGCCCAACGGCATTCTGTTCGAGATCGCCACCGACGGCCCAGGCTTTGCAACCGATGAGCCCATGGACAAGCTCGGCGAGCGTCTGGCCCTTCCGCCGTTCCTGGAGCCGCGCCGGGCGCAGATCGAGGCGGGTCTCAAGCCGCTCTAGGTTCCATCTCTGACGCGGATGACCTTTTTCGCATTCAGAAGACCGCCTCGCTGGTTTCTGCGGGGCGTTTTTCTGTCCGGCTGGCAGGACGCCTGCTCCGCCTGTCCTGTCGGGAAGGTTCAAGCATCTGCTGGAGTCAGGCCCCAATGAGTGCTTTCCTGTGCTCGGCGGCAGCCACATCTTCAAGATGTAGCAATATTACGACATTGATAAGTCTGTAACTTTTACTTTAGAGTCTTGGGCGTATACGAAAATATCGAATTGTTCAGATGATCTGAATAGCGGGATTTCCCGGCTAGGGGGCAGCATGATCAGCGCCAAGGTAAGAACAAGCCTGATAGGGGTGCTCATCGCATTCGTCGGTTTGATGGGCGCAACTTACGCCAGCGCGCTGGACACCCCGACCGAGAGGCCGATCCTGACGATTTCAGGCAAGATCGCGGTGACCAACAAGGACAACACCGCGCAGTTCGACCGCCCGATGCTTGAAGCCCTCGGCATGACAGCGGTCGAGACGACCACCCCCTGGCACGAGGGCAAGGTCAAGTTCGAGGGCATCCCTCTCGACAAGCTGATGAAGCAAGTCGGTGCGACCGGGCAGCGCGTTTCCGTGGTGGCGCTCAACGATTACACCACGGAGATCCCGATGGAGGACTTTGGGAATTATAACGTGATCCTCGCCATCAAGCTGAACGGTGAGTACATGTCGGTACGTGACAAGGGCCCTCTTTTCATCATCTATCCGTATGACAGCAATCCTGTCCTGAAGACGCAGACCTATTATGGTCGCTCCGCGTGGCAGGTCGCCAGGATCGACGTGAGATAGCAAGGGTAGGCAGGTCTGGAGGCCGCCCATTTGTCGCTGAGCACCTTCAAAACGGTCATTGCCGTCATCATCGGCGGATTTCTGGTATCCGGCATCTACATCTCGGTGCTGGTGGTCAAACGCCAGGGCGCCTTGCAGCAGATCTCCGCCTATAATCCGTCCTGGGAGGCAAGCCAGGCGGCCTCCGAGTTCATCCGGTTCGAGCACCGGTTGTCCGAGTTCGAGAGACCTGGCAGCGGCGTTAGCAAGGATGAAGTTGCGCTGCGCTACGACATTCTGGTCGGCCGGGTGAAGATGCTGAACGAGGGCGATTTTCACGCTCTTCTCTGGCGTCATCCCGAGCATCAGATCACCCTGCGCCAGCTCGACAATGCACTGCTGACGCTCGATCCGATCATCAACGGCCTGGAGCGTCCGGGCAGCGTCCAGAGGGTGCTCGACATCTTGCGCCCCTTTGAGGGCAGCCTTTCACAGATCGCGTCGGCCGCGCTCAACTATGGATCCGAAATCGTCCAGAAGGATCAGCAGGAACTCATCCGCCTGCACTGGGCCTTCTCAGCCATTGCGGCGGTTCTCATCCTGATCGGGCTCGTTCTCATCGGCCTTCTCAACAGGCACAATCGCCTGCTGGGACGCGCCCATCAGGAACTGCACGTTCTGGCGCATCAGGATGCGCTGACAGGCCTGCCGAACCGCGTGGTGCTGCGCAACGAGCTGGAGCAGGCCCTGGCGCGCGTGAAGCCGCAAGGCCGCACCGTTGCCGTGTCCTATCTCGATCTCGATCACTTCAAGGACGTGAACGACTCCTTCGGCCATGAAACGGGCGACGATCTGCTCAAGGCCGTTGCCGACCGCCTGAAAGCCTGCATTCCGGTCCATGGGGTCGGTCAGGTCAGAAACCTGATCTCCCGGTTTGGCGGAGATGAGTTCGCCATCCTGCAGACGGGCATTCGCAAGCCCGACGAATGCGCCGCGCTGGCATCGCGCATCGTCGAGGCCTTGCGTGAGCCGTTCAGCGTCAACGGTCAGGAGATCTTCATCGGCACGAGCATCGGCATTGCCTTGGCTCAGGGCAATGTGACCTCCAGCCAGATTCTGAAGCACGCCGACATGGCTCTTTACTATGCCAAGGCCGATGGGCGGGGCACCTTCCGCTTCTTCGAACCGGACATGGATGCTCAGCTGCAGGCGCGCCGGGCCCTGGAGGTCAATCTGCGCAAGGCGATGACCAACGGGGAGTTCGAGCTTTTCTACCAGCCGCAGATCAACCTCAAGGACAACGAGATCGGCGGCTTCGAGTCCCTTCTGCGCTGGCATCATCCGGAGCGCGGCCTCGTTCCCCCCTCGGAGTTCATTCCCGTCGTGGAGGATACCGGCCTGATCATCCCGTTGGGGGACTGGATCATGGAGCAGGCCTGCAAGGAAGCCGCCGGGTGGCCGAGAGGCATCAGCGTGGCCGTGAACCTCTCGCCCGTGCAGTTCCGCAACAGATCCCTCGTGCAGAGCGTCAGCCGGGCCTTGGCGCTGTCGGGCCTCGACCCGAACCGCCTGGAGCTGGAGATCACCGAGTCGGTCCTGCTTCAGGACACGGAGGCGACGGTATCCACGCTCCACCAGCTGCGCCGGCTCGGCGTGCGCATCGCCATGGACGACTTCGGAACAGGCTATTCGTCCCTGAGCTACCTGCGCAGCTTCCCGTTCGATAAGCTCAAGATCGACCAGTCCTTCGTGCGGGAGATGTCGCAGCGGGCCGACTGCCTGGCGATCGTTCAATCCGTCGCCAACCTTGGCGCGAGCCT
Source organism: Pseudomonadota bacterium (assembly GCA_030777385.1). Taxonomy (GTDB): domain Bacteria; phylum Pseudomonadota; class Alphaproteobacteria; order Rhizobiales; family Beijerinckiaceae; genus Microvirga. Next base: position 5,597 of record JALYFY010000386.1, read on the forward strand.
CGGGATGCCGACCGTTGCGGAGGGCGTGGAGACGGAGGAGCAGCTGCTCCAGATTCAAGCTGCCGGATGCACCGACGCCCAGGGCTACTATTTCGGGCGTCCCAAGCCAGCCCAGGATATCGTTCACACGCTGGATGCGCTCAGGCACACGACGAAGGTGGCCTGAGAGGCTGCTCCGATGACCGGGGGCATCTCAGGTGCCGGGCAGAGCATCCTTTCCATGAGACGGAAGCCATCATGACGAACCTCTTCGAGAGCCCGCTGCAGGGAAAGCCGCTGTCGGAGCAGGTTACCAATCCCAACATCATCGTCGGACGCTACAGCTACTATTCAGGCTACTATCATGGGCACTCCTTCGACGAGTGCGCCCGCTACCTCCTGCCCGACGAGGATGAGGTCGACAAGCTGATCATCGGAAGCTTCTGCTCCATCGCCACGGGGGCAACCTTCGTGATGCATGGCAACCAGGGCCATCGGGCCGAGTGGGCTTCCACCTTCCCGTTCTTCTACATGAACAAGGACGGAGCCTTCGCGGACCCGCAGGATCCGTTCCGGCCTGCCGGCGACACGGTGGTCGGCCATGATGTCTGGATCGGAACCGAGGCCATGATCATGCCGGGCGTGAAGATCGGTCACGGTGCCGTCGTGGGAAGCCGCGCCCTGGTGACCCGCGACGTCGAGCCCTACACCATCGTCGGCGGGCATCCTGCAAAGCCGATCCGCAAGCGCTTTTCCGATGAGGAGATCGCCATGCTTCTCGAACTGGCATGGTGGGAATGGCCGCTCGAGCAGATCAGGGACGCCATGCCGCTCCTGTGCTCGTCCGACATCGCAGGGCTGCATCGCTTCTGGCGTGGGCAGGAGAGGCCAAAAGCCTGAGAGACAGAGGTCTTCATCTCACCTTCTGCGCACATCCAGGATCGGGCGATAAAGAGGTCATTGTCGAGAGGAAAGCCAAGTGTCGCAGGTGTCGATCTGATGAGAGAAAATACCTGCCCTCTCTTTGCCGGGTATAGCGACCTGTGTTACGCAAAGTCAGATGCCAGGAATGTCCATTCCGGATGCGGCTGCACGGATTGCAGCATGTTTCCGATTGGCAGAAATGAAAACAAGTGCTGGAGCAAGGTGAATGAAGACGTATTGCGAGTTTACGTTCGATGCCGCTCACTCGGTCGCTCCCTATTCCGGGCTGCACGGGCATACCTTCATCGTCAAGCTCACCTTCGGCGGAGCCGTCGACGAGGTCTATGGCTGGCCGGTGAACCTCTACGATGTCGAAAACTACATCAAGGAGATCAAGGGCGAACATGGATCGGGCCTCGATCACGGCAACCTCGATCTCAATCCCGATATCGGCGTCGCCTCCCTGGAGAACGTCACCACCTATATCTGGCGGCTCGTGAAGGAGCGCTTTCCCAATCTTGAGGAAGTCGAGCTCAAGCGCGGCATGGCAGGCTCGACGGAAGGCTGCATCTATCGCGGCGAAAGCCCTGCAGGCAGCAGCCTGGCGGCCTAGCGCATCAGGCTCGTCAGGATGGCGCGACAGAGTTCGCGCCATCTGCGGCAGGACTGTCCTTAATCCGCTCTGCGGTCCAAGGCGGTGCACTCCTGCAGGAATTCACTTTTGAGAGCGGTGTCGCTGGCCATCTCACCCCAGTAGTAGGTGTTGACCATGCGGCTGCGGTGGCTGGCGCGCACCCCGCGCTGGGTCTTGCACATATGCACCGCGCTGATGCGCACGGCCAGCCCCCGCGGCGCGGTCATGTCCATGATGTACCCGCCGATCTGCTTGACCAGTTCCTCCTGGATCTGCAGCCGGGAAGCAAAGTACTCCACGATCCGGTCGTACTTGGATAGGCCGATGATCTTGCCATCGGCGGAAGGCAGGATGCCGATGTACGCCGCCCCGTAGATTGGCATCATATGATGCGCGCACATGGAGCGAAGCTCGATCGGTCCAGTGATGATCAGTTGATCGTAGG
>JALYFY010000387.1 GCA_030777385.1 Pseudomonadota bacterium
GCTCCAAAGCGCGGATGTGCTCGATGATCAGCGCCCCCGAACACCATCGATTGGTTGCTCACACAGAACGCATATGGACTTGCTTCGAAAGAATGGAGAGCACTTCTTTGAGCCAGGAGGATCTCCATGCCCCATACACGCTTTACGAAAGAGTTTCAGGATGAGGCCGTGCGGCTGGCCCTGACCAGCGGCCGCAGCCGACGGGCGACTGCCGCGGATCTCGGCGTCGGCCTGTCGACCCTGCGCCACTGGATCGATCGGCGCCGCGAGCGCGAGATCGCCGACCCGCCCGAAGAGCGCCAGGAGGATATGGCGGCCGAGCTGAAGCGGCTGCGGCGTGAGAACGAGATCCTGCGCCAGGAGCGGGAGATCCTCAAGCGGGCCACCGCTAATGGCATGGACCGGCCGTGCTCCTGGAGGGAGCATGGGAGGGCGGGATTGTCCCGCGGGCAAGGAGCCATGCCATGTCACACCAGACCACCACTGAGGCCATCGCCACGATCGGCATCGACTTGGGCAAGAATACTTTCCACCTGATCGGCATGGATGCCCGCGGCAAGATCCTGCTGCGCCGCAAGATCGCACGCGGGCAGCTGCAATCCTGCCTGGCCAACCTGCCGGTCTGTCTAATCGGAATGGAGGCCTGTGCCGGTGCTCATCATGTTGGGCGCCAGCTCGCTGCCCTCGGCCATGACGTGCGCCTGCTGCCAGCCCAGTACGTGAAGCCTTTCCTCAAAGGACACAAAAACGACTATCGCGATGCCGAGGCCATTGCCGAGGCGGTACAGCGGCCAACCATGCGGCCGGTGCCGCTGAAGTCGGCCGAACAACTTGATCTGCAAGCCTTGCACCGGGTGCGCCGCCGCCGGATCCGCCAGCGCACGGCGGTGATCAACCAGATCCGCGCCTTCCTGCTCGAATGCGGCCTTCCAGTGCGTCAGGGGCTCGCGGGCTTGCGCGAGGCCCTTCCCACCCTTCTGTCTCAACGCACGGACGTGCTCTCGCCGCGGATGATCCACCTGATCGAAGATCTATCGGAGGATTGGCGGCAGTTGGACGAACGCATCGAGACGCTTACCCAGGATATCACGGCCCTGGCGCGAGAGGACGCAGGCTGCCGGCGGTTGATGGATATCCCGGGTGTCGGGGTGATCACCGCCAGCGCCATGGTGGCGGCAGTCGGCACCGGAGCGGCTTTCGCCAAAGGCCGCGACTTCGCTGCCTGGCTCGGGCTGGTGCCCAAGCAGATCTCAACCGGCAATCGCACCATCCTGGGCGGCCTCTCTAAGCGTGGGAACCGCTACTTACGCACCCTGTTCGTGGGTGGCGCGCAGGCTATTCTGCAGCACCCACACAACTGGCAGAGATATCGCTTCGGCCGCTGGCTGATGACAGCGGCCCCTCGGCTGCATCGGAATGTGCTGGCTGCCGCGTTGGCCAACAAACTGGCGCGCATCGCCTGGAGCGTGTTGTACCGCGAAAGGGGCTATGACACGGGGATTGCCACCCAAGTGCTGTAAGGCCGCTTTAGCGGCAGGCGTTTCGGCTATCGAGTTCCCACCGAGGTTTGCGGGAAGGATGTGACAGGATGGATGAACGGTCGCCCTGCGCACTGGAAGCCTGAGCGAAAAAATGGCCCGTTGAGGTCTCACCGCTAAAAAGGCCCAGTGCGCGCGGATTTCCATGATGGCCCGGAGCAGGTGCTCCACACAGAGGCCGGATAGATTGATGCGAACCGTCTCTCATCTAATCCGAAGCAGCCCTCTTGCAACGCACGGCCGGTCCATAGATTTTTCGCCAAGGAGGGAAGTCGATGAGGTTCAGGTTCATCGATGCGGCGAAAGAGAGCTTCCCCGTCACCCGTCTGTGCCAGGTCCTAGGTGTCAGCCAGAGCGGCTACTTCGCCTGGCGCTCGCGTCCAGCCAGCCCGCGCCAGCGGGAGGATCTGGTTCTGTTGGCCCACATCCGCTCGGCCTTCACCCTCTCGAACGAGACCTACGGCAGTCCGCGCATGACCCGCGAGCTGCAGGATGGAGGATTGCAAGTCGGTCGCCGTCGGACCGCCCGGCTGATGCGGGAGAATGGCCTCAAGGCTCGCCAGAAGCGGCGGTTCAAGCGCACCACCGACAGCCATCACGCCTTTCCGATCGCGCCCAACCTGCTCGAGCAGGACTTCTCAGCCACACGCCCAAACCAGAAGTGGAGCGCCGATATCTCGTACGTGTGGACGGGTGAAGGCTGGCTGTACCTGGCCGTGGTCCTCGATCTCTTCGCCCGGCGGGTGGTTGGCTGGGCGGTGAGTGACCGGCTGCACAAGGAACTG
>JALYFY010000388.1 GCA_030777385.1 Pseudomonadota bacterium
TGTCCAACCAGAGGAGAACATCGACATGAAGAACATCATGCGTCCAACGCGCCGTTCAATCTTACGGGCAGGCGCCGCTTCGGCGGCCATGCTTGCCATGCCAGCCTACCTGCGCGCCCAGTCCCAATCCGTGAAGGTCGGCATCCTACAACCCGTCACCGGTGCGCTTGCCCAGGACGGCGAGTTCGGTCGCATAGGCGCTGAAATGGCCATCAAGGAGATCAACGATTCCGGCGGCCTCAAAGGGGTCGGCGGCGCCAAGCTCGAGATGGTGTTCGGTGACGCTCGATCAAATCCGGAGGCAGGCACCCAGGAGGTCGAGAAGATGCAGGCTGAGGGCGTTGCCGCAATCATCGGCGGCTTCGCGAGCCCCATATGCCTTGCTGCTACCCAGGCAGCTGCCCGCTATGACCTGCCTTACATCGTTGATGTCGGTGTCAGCGACTCGATCGTGCAGCGCGGCCTCAAGAACACGTTCCGCTTCGCACCTGGCTTCGGCATCGTGACAGGATTTGCGCTCGACAACTTGGTGAAGCTGAACGATGGCGCCGGGAAACCCGCCAAGACGGTCGTGCTCGTGCATGAGGATGGCCTGTTCGGATCGGGCCTCGCCAAGCTCATGCAGACGGAGCTGCCCAAGCGCGGCTTTGAGATCCTCGAGACCATTGCGCATCCGACGCCCGCTCGCGACATGTCGAACGTCGCCCTGCGCATCCGCTCGCTCAACCCGGATCTTGTGATCCCGTCCAGCTACTACGGTGAGTTCGTGCTGCTCGCGCGCACCATGCAGCAACAGCGCATCCGGCCGAAGGGCGTCTATGCCGTCCTGAACGGCGCGGCCTCGAACTACCGCTTTGTGAAGGAATTCCCAGAGGCGGCCAAAGGCATCATGGATTGCAATCACTGGTACGATCCGCGCAATCCAAAAGCCCTAGAGCTCAAGAAGCAGGTCGAGGCCCAGGGCAAGGTTTTCGCCTACAATGTGCCGCTGAACTATTCCTGCGTGAAGCTCCTTGCCGACGCCATTAACCGGGCCGGATCGGCCGACCGCGCGAAAGTCATTGAGGCGCTGAATGCCTCGACCTTCAAGGACCACATCATGCCCTATGGCGAGACGAAGTTCGTCAACGGGCAGAACATGGGCGCCGCGCCGGTCAATACGCAGGTGCAGGGCAACGAGATCAAGGTGATCTTCCCCGACTCCTTCGCGGATGCGAAGCCGCAGTTCCCGGTAACCGGCTGATCCTGGTCAATGATCCTGGGGTGCATATGCGCACTCCAGGATCTCTGAGGAGTGTTTTAGACGATGTATTCACCCGCCATCATAGCGGAAGCCGTCGTGAATGGACTAATGACGGGCGCCGTCTATGCGCTTATCGCGCTCGGTCTCACCCTAGTTTATGGTGTCCTCCACATCATCAATTTCGCCCATGGCACGCTTCTCACCGCAGCAATGTTCGCCGTGTGGGTCGTGGACGTTGCATTCGGCCTTGATCCTTATCTCGCCATCCTGCCGCTGACGCCGCTCTTCTTCGGGCTCGGTTATGCAATTCAGCGCTTCGTGATCGGACCAGCAAGTCACGGCAACGACAGCAACATCCTGCTCGTGACCCTGGGTCTTTCGATCGCGATCGAAAATGCACTGCTGGCCGGTTTTCGCTCCGATACGCGCACGCTCAACACCGATTATGGCTTTCAGGTCGTGGAACTCGGTCCACTCCTCCTCTCCAGGCCCCGTCTGATCGGGTTTGGGGCTGCAATATTGGTCACCGTGCTCCTGTGGCTTCTTCTCTCGCGCACCGACACCGGTAAGGCAATCCGGGCGGTTGCCAAGGAAAAGTTCGGCGCCAGCCTCGTTGGCATCGATGTCGCTCATGTCTACGCCGTGACGTTCGGGCTCGGCTGCGCCTGCCTGGCCGTGGCGGCCTGCCTGCTCATGCCCACCTTCTACGTCAATCCGCGCATCGGACAGGCCTTCGTGCTGGTCGCTTTCACGATTGTCGTTCTAGGCGGCATGGGATCCATTCCCGGTGCGCTGCTTGGTGGCCTGTTCATTGGAGTTGTCGAGAGCCTTTGCGGTCTCTTCCTCGGAGATTCGCTTGGCCAGATTGGTATCTTCCTCATCTTCATCCTAGTGCTGCTCGTGCGGCCGACGGGATTGTTCGGAGCGAAGGCATGACATTCCGCGACATCGTTCCAATCATCGTCCTGATCGCTCTCCTCGCCTTCGTGCCGGTGTTCATCACGGCGAACACGGTTCTTAACTTTCTCGTTTTTACCCTCATCATCGCGCTCGCCGCTCAAGGGTGGAACATCCTCGCCGGTTTCGGCGGCCAGTTCTCATTCGGCCACGCTGCCTTCTTCGGAACGGGCGCATACGCGGCCGCACTGCTTCAGGTTCGCCTCGGAATCAATCCCTGGCTCGCCTTTGCCATCGGCGCCTTGGCCGGCGCGGCTGTCGGCTGGGTGATCGGGCATCTGAGCTTCCGGTCAGGTCTCCGCGGTTCCTATTTCGCGTTGGTGACGCTCGCGTTCGCGGAAGTGCTGCGGATCCTCGCCAACGCGGCGACCTTTACCGGCGGCGCAGCAGGTGTCCTGATCAAGCTTGACGTACGGCCTGAGAACTTTCAGTTCGACAGCAGAGGCGCCTTCTTCTGGATTGCGCTGGCTCTCGTCGGCGC
>JALYFY010000389.1 GCA_030777385.1 Pseudomonadota bacterium
CATGTGACCGACCGGGCCGGCCAACGCCATACCCTCGAGGCCGTCGAGGGCTGGCGGGTCATGGAGATCATCCGGGATTGGGGCCTGCCCATCGAGGGCCTGTGCGGCGGAGCCTGCGAATGCGCCACCTGCCATGTCTTCGTGTCCGAGGGCTGGCTCGACAAGCTGTATCCGGCCACCGGTGAGGAAGAGGATCAACTCGACACGGTGGTGACGCAGCCGAATTCCCGCCTGTCCTGCCAGATCCTCTGGACCCCCGAACTCGACGGCCTGGAGGTCACCCTCGCGCCGACGGGCGAGTGACCTTCAACCTGCCACATTGCCAAGATGGAGAGACCGTGCTTCTCGAAAAGCCGTCTCTCGAAGGAGCCTGTTCATGACCGACCATATCGAAACCGACGTCGTCATCATCGGTGCCGGGCCCGTGGGCCTGTTCGCCGTGTTCGAACTGGGCCTCCTCGACATCAAATGCCATCTGATCGACATCCTGCCGAAGGTGGGCGGCCAATGCGCCGAGCTTTACCCGGAAAAGCCGATCTATGACATCCCGGGCTTTCCGATGGTCACCGGCCAGGGCCTCGTCGACAACCTGATGTCCCAGATCGAGCCGTTCAACGCGACCTTCCACCTCAACGAGATGGTGGAAAGCCTTGAGGTCCTCGGCACGCCCGAGGCGCCGCTCTTTCGCGTCAAGACATCCGAGAACGGCACCACCTTCACCTGCAAGGCGGTGATCATCGCGGCCGGCGGCGGCTCGTTCCAGCCCAAGAAGCCTCCGATCGACAATATCGAGGCTTACGAGGGCACGAGCGTGTTCTACGCGGTGCGCAAGATGGAGATGTTCAGGGGCAAGAAGGTGCTCATCGTCGGCGGCGGCGATTCCGCCCTCGACTGGACCGTGAACCTGCAGCCCATCGTCAAGCGCCTCACCCTGCTCCACCGCCGCGACGCCTTCCGCGCTGCGCCCCATACGGTGGAGAAGATGCGCTCGCTTGTTGCCGCCGGTGAGATGGACCTGCATCTCGGACAGGTCGCCTCCCTCAAGGGCAACAACCACGTGCTGGAAGGCGCGGTGATCCGCAAGGACGACGGCTCGGAGCACCTCGTGGATTGCGACGTGATGCTGCCCTTCTTCGGGCTTACCATGAAGCTCGGACCCATCGCCGACTGGGGCCTGAACCTTCACGAGAACCTGATCCCCGTCGATACGGAAAAGTTCGAGACCAACGTTCCCGGCATCTTCGCCATCGGCGACATCAACACCTATCCGGGCAAGCTGAAGCTCATCCTTTCCGGCTTCCACGAGGGCGCGCTGGCTGCACAGAAGATCCACCGCTACGTCTACCCCGAGAAGCGGCTGCTCTTCCAATACACCACCTCCTCCACCAGCCTGCAGAAGAAGCTCGGCGTCGCGGCATAAACGGGCATTTGAACCCACAACCTCATCCTGAGGAGGCGCGTAGCGCCGTCTCGAAGGAGGCTCCAGAGTGTACTGGAATCTCCTTCGAGACGCAGACTTCGTCTGCTCCCCAGGATGAGGATTTACGGCATGCGGCACCGGGGCTCTCGGCTTGGAAAATCGCCCTGCTCTCCCCTTGCGAAGCGGTCCGGTTCCTGAAACTCTCAGCGTATGACACACCCGACAGATCTCACCCTCGGCCGCCGCGTGATGGCGATGATCGATGAGCTTGCCCGGCACAGCGACGAGCCCGGCCGCCTCACCCGCCTCTACCTGTCGGATGCGCACCGCAGGGCGGCGGAAGCCACTCTTGGGTTGATGCAGGATGCGGGCCTGAATGCCCATATCGACGCCCTCGGCTCCGTGATCGGCCGCATCGAGGGCACCGATCCCGACGCTCCTGCCCTGATCATCGGCTCCCACATCGACTCCGTGGTCGATGCGGGCCGCTATGACGGCAATCTCGGCGTGGTGCTCGGCATCGTGGTGGTCGAGGCCCTGCGCCAGCAGGGGATCGCGCCCGCCTGCCCCATCGAGGTCGTTGCCTTCGGGGATGAGGAGAATGTGCGCTTCCCCACCAATCTCTCCAC
>JALYFY010000390.1 GCA_030777385.1 Pseudomonadota bacterium
AGCAGGGTTGGTCAAGGCGATGGCGCTCATCGGGAGCATGAGCTTTTTGCCTTCGAAATCACTGGAGAAATGAGAGCCTTCAGGCATCTCCAACGATGACGGTCACCTGACCGGACCCGCCGCAGTCTGGGCAGGGTTTTTGGCCGATGGTGCCGGAGCCTGCGCAGGTTGGGCAGATGTTCTCGCCGGTCTGCTTGGTGCCTGGCGCGTCTTCGTCGCCGGGATTCTTGCGCTCTGTGTCTGACATGATCGCCTCCGTCTCCCTGCTAACGTGATGCCGCCGGTCCGGTTCTGGGTGAGCCTCCTTCAAGTCATCGCGCTCTTCTGCATGGCTCTGAAGCCCAGAGGCGAGAACCCCGTCTTTTGCTTGAAGAAGCGGGCGAAATAGGCCGGATCCTCGAACGAGAGCGCCAAGGCCACCTCCTTGGCGCTCATGGTCGTGAAGGTGAGATAGCGCTTGGCTTCCAGGATGATCCGCCCGTGAATGACCCCCAAAGCCGTGTCGCCCAGATGCTCCCGGCAGATGCGGTTGAGGTGAGGGGAGGTCAGACCGAGCCTGCGGGCATAGGCCTCGATGGGCTTGTGACTGCGAAAATCCTGATCCACGAGGTCACGAAAGCGCATGGCATGCTGAAAGGCGCGTGGAGCCGGGATGTGGTCGGTTCCCCTCCGGGGAGCATGCAGTCGATGCAGGGCAATGAGGACGAGCCCTAGGCGCGCTTCAATGGCCTCCAGGCGACCCTGCGCCCGACCAGTGAACTCAGCCGCAAGAGCAGCAATATCTGCGCCGATCATCCAGGCGGCATCGGCCTGCTTCTGGAGGGACACCAGGTGAGCCGTCCGGAACGTGTCCTTGATCTCGGCCATCGATCCCAGGATGTGGGCCAGGCGGCTCTCGAACAGGGTCAGCACCGTTCCTTCCACATCCGGCGAGAACCTATAGCCGTGCACGGTCATCGGGGGCAGGGTGACGATAGCAGGGCCCGCCAATTCGCTGGCTTGCCCATCCACCTCGATCACGGCCGTGCCGTCCGTGAGGTGGAGAATCTGGAAGAGCCTCTCGTGTCGGTGAGGCTCGATCCTGTAATTGTGCAAGCGGCTGCGGGCCTGGATGGTCTCGCAATGGATCCAGTCCGCGCCTGAATTATCGCCGTGTTCCCCATAAAGCGCATAGGTTGGAATAGCACCGGCAGCCACGATACAATCGACCCTGAATGATGCGGAGAATGTTCGGATTGTCCAATCCGATGCTTGCTTTGTCTATTGGCCGAAGGGTGGTTGAGGTTCATTCTCCATGAAATGAAAGAGGCGCCCTGGCGCCATTAGGGAGGAGACGGAATGCGCACCAAAGTTGCCATCATCGGCGCGGGTCCGGCTGGGCTTCTGCTGGGGCGCCTTCTGGAGAATGCCGGCGTCGAAACCGTCCTCCTGGAGCGGCGCAGCCAGGACTATGTGCTGGGACGCATCCGCGCCGGCGTCCTGGAGCAGGGCACCGTCGAACTCCTGGACAGGGCAGGAGTCGGCGAAAAAATGCATGCCGAAGGCCTCGTTCATGACGGCGTGGAGTTCTGCTTCGATGGCGACAGGCACCGCTTTGATTTCCGCGAGCTGATCGGCCGAACTGTCATGGTCTATGGGCAGACGGAGGTCACCCGCGATCTCATGCAGGCCCGCGACGCTTCCGGCGCGACCACGGTCTATGAGGCCGAGAACGTCTCCCTCCACGATTTCGGCAGCGACAATCCAAAGATTCGCTACACCAAGGATGGGGTGGAGCACGAACTCGCCTGCGATTTCATTGCCGGTTGTGACGGCTACCACGGGGTAGCCCGCGCCAGCGTGCCCGAGGGCGCGTTGAGGACGTTCGAGCGGGTCTACCCGTTCGGCTGGCTCGGCATCCTCGTCGACAAGCCGCCGGTGGCCGATGAACTGATCTACGCGCATCACGCCCGCGGCTTTGCCCTCTGCTCCATGCGCTCGCCGACCCGCAGCCGGTACTACGTTCAGGTGCCGGCGGACGAGAAGGTGGAGGAGTGGTCCGACGACCGGTTCTGGGACGAGCTGCGCCGGAGGCTTGACGAGGAGACGGCTGAGAGGCTGATCACCGGTCCGTCCATCGAGAAGTCCATTGCCCCTCTGAGAAGCTTCGTCGCGGAACCCCTCAGGTTTGGGCGCCTCTTCCTGGCAGGCGATGCGGCTCATATCGTGCCCCCAACGGGCGCTAAGGGATTGAACCTTGCTGCGAGCGACGTGGCGGCCTTGGCCGAGGCCCTGATCGAGTTCTATGACGAGCGCTCGCCTGCCGGGATCGATGGCTACTCAGCCCGGGTGCTGTCCAGGGTTTGGAAGGCCGAGCGGTTCTCCTGGTGGATGACGTCGATCCTCCACACCTTCCCGGACACCGACACCTTCGGCCGCCGCATGCAGCGCGCCGAGTTCGATTATCTTAGGGGATCGGAAGCGGCATCGCGCTCGATGGCCGAGAATTACACCGGCCTGCCATTTTGATCTCAGTACGGTGATGGCGGAGGGGGTGGGATTCGAACCCACGGTGGGCTTGCACCCACGGCGGTTTTCAAGACCGCTGCCTTAAACCACTCGGCCACCCCTCCGGAGATGCCAAGTCCTGTCTGACTTGCGTCTTTCTCTAAGGCCCCGAACCCTCTGGCGTCAACATAAACGCACGAACTTCTCTGTCCCGATGGTGGGCTGACGGCCAACATTCGGTTAACCACATTATGGGGTATTCGACCAAAAGATAGCCGAAGGGTTTGTCTTGGCCCAACATTTCGAAGGGCTGGCGCTGGCGGAAGAGATTTTTGAGGCGAGGTGCTTCATAAGGTGCTGTTTTAGAAATGGAAAAGCTATTGTCAGCGACCTTGGGGAGTTTCCCGACGCGGTCGAAGAGATGCGTCCCTTTGAGGGCAAGACTGGGATTTCTGCTCATCAAGCGTGCGAAGCTATACGCCTATCTAACTGAAAGGATTTTGAATTTCAGCAATATAAACAATGTTGCTAAAAATCGAGCCTTGCCATTGACAAGCGCGGCCGTTTAACCTTCCCTTAAAGATTAGAAAAGCACTTTGGCTTGATGTCCGCAGCATGATCGGACGCTGCCATGCACCGTGCAAACAAGGGGATGCGTGACGATATGCATTGTGATCGCGCTGAAGCGAAAACCGGGCTGAAGAGGGCAAGGCCCTCCATCAATCATCGGGCTCTGCTCCGCGTTGCAGGCGTGACGGCCATCGCGCTGACGGCGGCTAACTGCTCCTCCAATGTCAGGGGAGGGGTCGATCCGAAATACGGCGTCGCACCGAGCCCCAAGGTCGTGGCCGACGGCCAGCCCATTCCCAAAGGGGGTGGGCGCCAAATGGTCGGAAAGCCCTATACGGTTGCCGGGCGCACCTATGTTCCCAATGAAACTCCCCGTGCCAACGAGGGGCTGGCCTCATGGTACGGCTCCAACTTCCATGGCCGGATGACGGCCAATGGCGAAGTTTTCGACCGGGATTCGATTGCAGCGGCTCACACCACCATGCCGTTGCCGAGCTATGCCCGCGTGACGAATCTGCAGAACGGTCATTCGATGATCGTGCGCGTCAACGACCGTGGGCCGTTCCACGGCAACCGGGTCATCGACGTGTCCGAGCGCGCAGCGTCCGCTCTCGGCTTCCGCCAGCAGGGCACGGCAAGGGTTCGGGTCGAGTATGTCGGCCGGGCGTCCACCAACGGCAGCGATGACCGCATCCTCCTGGCAAGCCTCAGAACGGACGGCCAGCCCGCCAGCCTGACCACGGGTGCTCCGACGATGATCGCTCAGGCTGCGCCTCAGCCGAATGCTCCCCGTCAGGCCATTGCGCTTCGCACCTACGAACCTGACGACGAGGCGTACCCGGCCCCGGCTTCCGCGCTCCGGCCGTCTCCCGCCTCAGGGGCCGTTGCCGGAAATGCGCCCCTCCCGCCCGAGCGCCCCTTCGATTTGGGCACGATCCCCGGCGCCACGAGCCCAATGGCCAAGGTTAGCGCAGTGGCTCCGGCACCCCGTCCGGTTGTGGCCAGCCTCAACCAGGCACCCTCGGAGTCCGGGGCAGGTTTTCAGAAGACCGGGGCATACGGCGTCCCCAACCAGTCCAAATTCGTTCTTCGCTAAGCGATTGAGCGCCCTTGCAGCCGGCTCGTGTCTCATAGCTCACAGGTCAGCGTGGCTGAGCGTTGATTTGTTGTTGACGCGACACAGATTCGGGGTCTCCTAAGGGAGAGCCCGGAGATGCTTACGATGCGTCAATTTAAGGCCGCCCGGACCCTGGCGGCAATTGGTTTTGTATGGGGTACTTTTTCACTTGCCTTCCCCGCTCAAGACGCGCGGGCGCAAGGCTTCCAGACGATTGCACCTACGGCCATCCTCATTGATGCAGGCAGCCACGCGGTTCTTTTCGAAAAGAGTGCGGACGAGCCGACCGCACCGGCCAGCATGGCCAAGACCATGACGGCAGAAGTCGTTTTCAACGAGATTAAAAGCGGCCGCCTGTCGTTCGACAGGGAGTTCGTTGTTTCTGAAAACGCATGGCGCAAGGGAGGGACCGGCTCTGGCGGCTCCTCGATGTTCGCCAAGGTGAACACCCCTGTGCGCCTGGAAGATCTTCTCCGGGGTCTGATCGTGCAGTCCGGCAACGATGCGGCAATTGCCATCGCCGAAGGCATCGCCGGCACGGAAGAGAACTTTGCACGGATGATGAACGAGCGGGCCAAGCAGATCGGCCTGACGAAATCGACCTTCCGGAACGCCACCGGTTATGGGCATCCCGAGCAGAAGGCAACCGTTCGCGACCTGTCGAAGCTTGCGCTCCACATCATCGAGACCTACCCCGATCTCTACAAGATGTTCGGGGAGCGCGAGTTCACCTGGAATAAGATCCGCCAGCAGAACCGCAACCCCCTGCTGTTCATGGATATCGGCGCGGATGGCTTGAAAACCGGCAATATCGATGAGGCGGGTTACGGCCTGATCGGATCGGCCGTTCAGAACGATCAGCGCCTGATCGTGGTCGTGAACGGGCTCAAGACGGCCAAGGACCGCGCTGCCGAGTCGCGCAAGCTCCTGGACTGGGGCTTCCGGGCCTTCGAGTCGCAGCAGCTCTTCGCAGAAGGGCAGGTGGTGGGCGAGGCGCAGGTCTTCGGCGGCAGCCGTCGTTCACTTCCGCTTGTCTCCAAGAAGCCTGTTCGTGTACTTGTGCCCCGGGGCGAAGGCGAACGGGTGACCGCTCGCATCGTCTATACCGGTCCGCTCAAGGCTCCGATCCAGAAGGGAGCCGAGGTCGCCCGGCTCCAGGTCAGTCGCGGGGATATGCAGGCTCTCGAGATGCCGCTCTATGCCAATGAGGACGTCCAGGAGGGCACGCTGAGCCAGCGCGCTCTGGATGGCCTGCTGGAGTTCAGCACCGGGTGGGTTCGCCGCGCCTTCACGAGCGTTGTCGAAGGGATTTGATGGCAGGCTGCTTCATTACGTTCGAAGGCGGGGAGGGCGCCGGCAAGTCGACCCAGATCGATAGGCTCAAGACCCGGCTGGTGCAGCTTGCGCAGCCGGTGCTTGTTACCCGCGAGCCCGGCGGGTCTCCTCATGCAGAGGAGATCCGCGCCTTCATCCTAGGCGGCCATGCCAAGCATCTCGGCCCCTTTGCCGAGGCCCTGCTCTTCGCGGCGGCCCGGATCGACCACCTCGACAAGACCATCGTCCCTGCTCTGAAGGGCGGAACCCACGTTCTCTGCGACCGCTTCGCAGACTCGACCCGCGCCTATCAAGGCTCTGTGGGAAATATCGACGAGCGACTGATCGGCCACCTCGAGAGGGTCACCCTCCAGGGCATCAAGCCCGATTTGACCTTCATTCTCGATCTTCCTGCGGAAGTCGGCCTTGCTCGAGCGGGGGAGCGTCGTGCCGGCAAAGGCGAGGGGGCCGACCGGTTCGAGGGGGAGGATGTGTCCTTTCATCAATCCCTGCGGCAGGCCTTCCTGGCCATTGCCCGCAGGGATCCGCAAAGGTGCGCGGTCATCAATGCCGACCAGGCGCCTGACGAGGTCGAGGCGGCCATCTGGGCGGCCTTGCGCGAGCGGCTTCCCCAAATGACCCGAGACGCGGTGAGGCCTCTCGATGTCGCGTGACGATCAGGACGCGGCTGAGCCGGATCAGCTCGATGGCGCCCTTCATCCCCGGGAGCAATTTGCCTTCTTCGGCCACCAGGAAGGCGAGGGGGCTTTTCTGGAAGGGCTCCGGGGCGGTCGGCTTCATCACGCCTGGCTGATCGGCGGCCCTCAGGGTATCGGTAAGGCAACCCTCGCCTACCGGGTCGCCCGGGCGGTGCTCGATCCGCGCAAAAGCAGCGATCCTGGGCTCAACAGCCTGGATGTCTCACCTGATGCCCCGGCGTCCAGGCAGGTGGCGGCGCTTTCCCATCCCAATCTTTCGGTGCTGAGGCGGGCTCCCGCAAGCGACAAGAAGGCTGCGTCCGCGACCATTCCCGTGGATGCCGTCCGCCGGGCACTGAGCATGTTCGGCTCCACGGCAGCCGATGGCGGCTATCGGGTCTGCATCGTCGACAGCGCCGAAGATCTGACCATCTCGAGCGCCAATGCCCTGCTCAAGGTGATCGAGGAGCCCCCGCCGCGCTCGCTCTTCCTCGTCGTGAGCCACGCGCCCCAACGGGTTCTTCCCACCATCCGGTCGCGGTGCCGGCGCCTCCTGCTCCGTCCCCTGGATGAGCGGGACATCCGGGCAGCCATCGCGTCGCTCGGCTCCCCCTGGGCCGAGATCCCAGGGGAGGTGATCGATCAGGCCCTTCGCTACGGCGAGGGCTCGGTCCGGCGCACCCTCGAACTGCTTGACGCCGACAAGGTCTCCTTCATCGACCAGGTGACAAGGCTGCTGGATGGATTGCCGAAAACCGATACGAAGCAGGTCTTTGCCCTGGCAGAGGCCCTCGCCAGGCGCGATGCCGATGACAGCTACGAGTTGACCCTGGAGACAGTTCAGCGCTGGGTCTCCGAGCGGCTCCATCAGAGGGCAGGGCTTGGTGCGTCCCGCCTTGCGCCTTTGGTGGAGGTATGTGACAAGATCGGCCGCACGGCGCGCGAGATCGACGTGTTCAACCT
>JALYFY010000391.1 GCA_030777385.1 Pseudomonadota bacterium
GATGGCGGCGATCTCGGCTTCTTCACCAAGGACCGCATGGTCGAGCCCTTCGCCGAAGCCGCCTTCAAGCTGGAGGCCGGCCAGATCTCCGATCCGGTGAAGAGCCAGTTCGGCTGGCACGTGATCAAGGTCGAGGAAAAGCGCACGAAGCCTGCCCCCAGCTTCGAGGAAACCAAGGATCAGGTGGAAGCCTATCTCGCCCGCAAGGCGCAGCAGGACCTCATCGTCGGCCTGCGCAAGGATGCCAAGATCGAGCGCCTGGACGACAAGGGCAACCTCGTCGAGCAGAAGCAGCCTTAAGCCTCAAGGCTCTCTCAGAAGTAGTTCAGGGCGGCCTCCGGGCCGCCCTTTTCGTTTGAGGTGTCACTCCCGGCCGGAGCGGAGGGGGTGGTCCCCTTCCCTCACTGAATCTCACTGGGGATGACATTGCCTTAGACGGCAATATCGCTTGTTAGTCTGTCCGGTGCGGTTGGGTCTTGGGGTGCCTGCCTGTCATGGAAGGCCTCCCCTGTTCGCGGATCGGATCAGTGGCGAGGAGAGAGGCCGATTCCGTGCCCTTGAACCGCCATTCGTTGAAGCTCGGACTTGACAAAAAGCCTTAAAAAACCACAGGTCGCGGCTCGCAACGTCGTATCCCAACACTTCCCCGAGATCCCGCATGTCCAAGACCGTGTCTCCGCTCGCGCCCACGTCGTTTCAGGCTCTTCCCGCCATCGAGGGCGTCAGGATCGCGACTGCGGAAGCCGGCATCCGCTACAAGAGCCGAACGGATGTGCTCTATGTGACCCTGCCCAAGGATACGGCTGTGGCAGGGGTGTTCACCCGCTCCAAGTGCCCTTCGGCCCCGGTCGATTGGTGCCGCAAGAATCTGGCGAAGGGCACCGCCCGGGCGCTGGTGGTGAATTCGGGCAACGCCAACGCCTTCACCGGCAAGCGGGGCGCGGAAGCAGTCAAGCTCACCGCCGATATCGCTGCCGAGGCGGCCGGCTGCCGGGCCTCCCAGGTGTTCATCGCCTCCACCGGCGTCATCGGCGAGCCCCTGGACGCCACGAAATTCGAGGGCGTGCTCACTGCTTGCGAGAAGAAGGCGAAGCCCACGGCCTGGATCGATGCCGCCAAGGCGATCATGACCACCGACACCTTCCCGAAGGTCGCGACCCGCACCGCCACCATCGGGGGCATCGAGGTCACCCTCAACGGCATCGCCAAGGGCGCAGGCATGATCGCCCCCGACATGGCCACCATGCTGTCCTTCGTCTTCACCGACGCGCCGATTGCGGCCCCGGTGCTGCAGGCCCTGCTGAAAAAGGGAGCCGACAAGAGCTTCAACTGCGTGACGGTGGACAGCGACACCTCCACCTCCGATACCTTGCTCTTCTTCGCAACGGGCACGGCTGCCGCAAAGGGCGCGCCCACGATCTCGCTTCCGAGCGACCGGCGGCTGAAGGATTTCCGGGGAGCGCTGGAGAGCCTCCTGTGCGATCTCGCCCAGCAGGTCGCCCGCGACGGCGAAGGCGCTCGCAAGTTCGTGACCGTGAAGGTGACCGGCGCCACCGGCGCCACGTCGGCCAAGCGCATCGCCATGGCGATCGCCAACTCGCCCCTGGTGAAGACGGCGGTTGCCGGCGAGGACGCCAATTGGGGCCGCGTGGTCATGGCCGTCGGCAAGGCCGGCGAGCCCGCCGAGCGCGACAAGCTCGCCATCTGGTTCGGCGACATCCGCGTAGCCTTCAAGGGTGCGCGCGATCCGGCCTACGACGAGGCGAAGACCACCGCCTACATGAAAGGCGACGAGATCACGATCCGCGTCGATCTGGGCCTAGGCCGGGGCGAGGCCACCGCATGGACCTGCGATCTCACCAAGGCCTATGTGGAGATCAACGGCGATTACCGGAGCTGATTAGGCCTCCGGCTACGGGATGACGGTGACCTTCATCTTCGTTGTGATGCGCATGGGGCCACCGTACTGATCCGTCCCAATGATGGCGTAGGAGAACTCGTCCGCTCCCCGATAGCCTGGCTTTGCAACATAGTAAGGCATGATGCCGCGAACGCCGGCCAGCCCAGTCTTTGGCTTCTGCACAATGGCAGCTTCGCTGATCGCCCCTTCAATGCCGTTCAGGCCGAAACCGCACCCCTTGCCTGCCTTGACGGTCATTTCCCCATCGATGTTTGCAAGGTTTGACTGGAAATACATGGGGCTGACGACGCAGTCCTGGGCATGGGACCCGTTTGTGCTCGACAGATAGAAGAAGCCAGTCATGGCCAGGAGAATGTGCTTATACATGGGATGCTCCGTCGGATGTTACGCAATATTATTTTATTTCATATTGCAACATAATGTGAGAGCGGCAATCGACAAGAAGTCCTCAATCGTCGGCCTGATCGGCCTGTGCTTGAGCGCACATGGATTAAATTGGAAAGTTCAGGATAGTTGGTTCGCTCTGGCCAAAATCCGGCTATGAGACCGATCCTGAGCGTTAACGTCACGCGTTCCAGCGGATAATCATACGTGCCCCCTCTCAAGCTCACCCTTGTCGTTGCCGTCGCCCTCATCGATACCGACAACCGCATCCTTCTCGCGCAGCGTCCCGAGGGAAAGCAGCTGGCCGGCCTTTGGGAGTTTCCCGGGGGCAAGGTGGAGCCGGGGGAGCGGCCGGAGGAGACGCTGATCCGCGAACTGCGCGAGGAGCTCGGCATCGACGTGAAGGAGCCGTGCCTCGCGCCGCTCACCTTTGCGAGCCACGCCTACGAAAGCTTCCATCTGCTCATGCCGCTTTATGTCTGCCGCCGGTGGGAGGGTTTCGTGCAGCCGCTCGAGGGGCAGGGCCTGAAATGGGTGAAGCCGCAGGAGCTGCGCGCCTATCCCATGCCGCCCGCCGATGAGCCGCTGATCCCTTTCCTCGTCGACCTCCTGGTCTGAGGTCGCGCATGTCCGCCGCACCTGGAGAAGCTGCCGCGCTTCCCGCAGCCCCGACCCCCGTTTTCATGGCGGTGAACCTCCTCGTCTGCTCGATGCTGTGGTCCACCTCCTTCCTGTTCATCAAGCTGAGCGGAGACGTAAACCCCTTCGTGCTGGCTGCCGCGCGCGGCCTCATCGGCGCGTCCGCTCTCCTCTTATGGTTCGCCGTGCAGGTTAAGAGCATCCGCCCCGACAACGGCCAGTGGCATCATTGGGTGGTCCTCGGCGCCCTCAACGGCTGGATCCCGAACGTCCTCGTGGCTCATGCGCTGACTCAGATCGGAACCGCTCCGGCGGCCATGATCCAAGCCTCGGGGCCACTGATCGTCGCGCTTCTGTCGCACCTGCTCTTTGCAGACGAGCGGCTGACCCTACGGCGCTTCGGGGGCGTTCTCGTGGGTCTTGCGGGCATGGGTATTCTCATCGGACCTGCGGCCCTTCCGGACAGCGGCATCAGCCCCTGGGGCGCACTGACCATGGTGGCCACCGCCCTCAGCTATGCCACCGCGAACCTCTATGTCCGTTCGATCAAGCATGCGGACCCGGCGCGCCTCGCTCTTGGTCAGCAGATCTGCTCCGGCATTCCGGCGACTGCGCTGGCGCTCGTCGTCGCGGGCCCGGCCGCCTTCGCAGCGGTGCCGAGCAGCGCGGCTTCGCTTCTGGCGCTCGGCATCGTTTCGACCGCCCTGCCGATCCTGCTGTTCATGCGGCTCATTCGCCGCGCCGGTCCGACCCGAGCCTCGATGGTCGGGTATCTGCAGCCGGTCTGGACGGCGGTCCTTGCAGTTCTGTTCCTCAACGAGAGCATCGGACCTCGCGAGATCATCGGCGGCGGTGTGGTGCTGGCAGGCGTTGCCCTCGTGTCCTTAAGCGGGCGGTTCAGGCGAGCCGGTTGAGCGCCTCGCGGGCGTTCGGCGGAATCTCCACCGGCCGCTGGGTTGCGCGATCCACATACACATGGACGAAATGGCCCAGCGCCGCCGCCTGCTCGGCGCCTTCCTTGAAGATCCCGATCCGGTAACGCACGGAAGAGCGGCCGAGATGGGCCACCGCAATGCCAGCCTCCAAGGCCTCCGGAAAAGCCACGCTCTCGAAGTATGTGCAGCCGGACTCCACCACGAGCCCGATGACCGGGCTCTCGGTGATGGCAAGCAGCCCCTTCTCAACAAGCCAACCATTCACGGCGCTGTCGAAATACGAATAGTAATGCACGTTGTTCACGTGCCCATAGGCATCGTTGTCCATCCAGCGGGTGGCAATGGGGCGAAAGAGCCTGAAGCTGGAGCGATCCGGGCGGGCAGGACGATCGGACACGGCGCTCGTCACCATGCCGCTTCGTAGATCGCGCGTGCATCCTGCAGGGTAAGCGGGCGCGGATTGTTCACGAGAAGCCGCGTCTGCTTCATGGCATCCTCAGCCATCATCGGCACCGCATCCCGCGGAATGCCCACATCGCGCAGGCGTGGCTGGAGCCCGACCTTTTCGCATAAGGACGCCAGCGCCTCGACGAAGGCCGATCCCGTGGCGCGGCCCTCAAGGTCCGGGAAGGCGTAAGGGGCAAGCTCCGCATAAGACTTCTCACAGGCGCTCGCATTGAAGCGCAGAACATGCGGCAGCACGAGGGCGTTGGAGAGCCCATGCGGAATGCCGAAATGGCCGCCGATGGGATAAGCGAGCGCATGCACCGCAGCGACAGGCGAATTGGCAAAGGCTTGGCCTGCCAGCATGGAGCCGAGCAGCATGGCGGAGCGGGCCTCGACATCGCTCCCCTGGTGCACGGCCCGCTCGATATTGCGGCCCAAGAGCCGCAAGGCCTCCTTGGCCAGCGCCTGCGAGACCGGATTGTTGTTGGGGCTCGTCGACGTATAGGCCTCGATGGCGTGCACCATGGCGTCGATGCCGGTGGCGGCCGTCACATGCGGCGGCAGGTTCACGGTCAGATCGGGATCGAGAAGCGCGATGTCCGGAATGATGAGAGGCGAGACAACGCCCTTCTTCTCATGGGCGCCGGTGGTGACGATGGAGATCGGCGTCACCTCCGATCCGGTGCCGGCAGTGGTGGGGATGGCGAGCAAGGGGAGCCTTGGTCCCTTGGCGATGCCCACGCCATAGATGTCG
This sequence comes from Pseudomonadota bacterium, assembly GCA_030777385.1. Classification (GTDB taxonomy): domain Bacteria; phylum Pseudomonadota; class Alphaproteobacteria; order Rhizobiales; family Beijerinckiaceae; genus Microvirga. The sequence goes on from JALYFY010000391.1 coordinate 5,081, forward strand.
GACAGGCTCTCGCCGCTGGCCGCCAGCAGCGCCACGAGCTTTGCCACATCGATGGACGATCCGCCGCCGAAGCCGATCACGGCGCGCGCCTCGAACGCCTTCGCCCGTGCGACGGCTGCCAGCACCACATCCTCGGGCGGGTCGGCGACGACCGCGTCGAACACGTCGACCGCAATCCCGGCCTCTTCAAGCACATGCAGGGCCGGCGCGATCAGCCCGGCCTTGACGAGTCCGGCATCGGTGACCAGCGCCACCCTTGGGCCGAGGCGATGGGCTGCGATCTCGCCCAATCGGGCGATGCTGCCGGAGCCGAAGACGAGCGAGGGGGCGGTGTTGAAGATAAACGGCGACATGAGACTTCCCAAGATGGGGACTTTGCGCCGGAGATTGCCTTGGGCCTGTCGCGGCAGCAACCCGCATCCTCTAGGCCATTGGGAGAATGGCCTAGAGGATCGGACTCAAAAGTGGGTTTGCACTTTTGGGTCCGATGCTCCCTTCTATAATGAGCGCATCGTTGATGCGGAACCGGAGGTCCGCACGATGCGCTAGTCGGTGAATTCCTCGATGGCATCCACCCGGTCCGGATAGAAGGCGAGATGCTCCTTGATGGCGGCAACGGAGGAGGCCGGCTCCTCATAGCTCCAGGCGGCGTTCTCCCGCACCAGCCCTCCGCCGTTGGCGGTGAAATAGGATGCATCGCCCTTATAGGGGCAGTGCGTCCTGTGATCCGTCGCATCCATGAGGTCCATGTGCACATCCTCGCGGGGAATGTACTGCACGGGCGGATAGGAGGC
>JALYFY010000392.1 GCA_030777385.1 Pseudomonadota bacterium
TACGAGAACGATGCTCTTCATAGCGCGCTCCTCCTCAAGGAGAGACGCCAGTCTACCACAAAGCGCGTGTCCTCGCACGTACAGGAAGAAAGTCCAAAAATTCGCAGAAGGCCATTTCTGCCAAGCGGTTCAACCTCGGGCGATTGCCGTTGACGCCGCCTGGTGCCAGGCGCACGATCAAGGCCTGTGGTGGTCGAGCACCGTGCTCGGGCTCATACGCGCCCGGTGCTCTTCCCCATAGGCAAGGCCTCGGGTTGCCCTCGGGGCCTTCGCCGTCTCCAGTGCCAAGTTCCGATAAGCCCTGTATGGAACAGAGGGCAACATGACCAACGGCCAATCAGGTAAGGGAAACGGCTTCGCTGACCGTTGTGTAAAGGCTTACGACCAACTCGTTCTAGGCAAGGAAAGCAACATGATTGTCGGAACGGTCAGGACAGGAGCGGTCATATCGGTCTTTGTCATCGTCGCCGCGCTGTTTTTCTACCTGATCCGCTAGTCCACTTTCGCGTGAGAAAATCGTCCGCGAATTGCGCGTAATACCCTTTACGGAACCGGATAAGGTGCCATTTGAGCGTATTCGGAAGCTTCCATTGGCGCTCGGGGCAGTGAGCCAGTAAAGAGCCAGTTTATACAGCCCGTCTGCCCTGGTGAATGTAAACACGAATATTGATTAACACTTGTGAGCTGCTGGCACACAAGCCCGCGCCAAGTGTAGTGCTGTCCACAAGCTATATATCTCAGAGCGGCAAAAGTCCGCTGCGGGTGCCTTCCCACGAACCTCGCCGTCGCTACAGCCAACGCCGAACGCGCGAGCGGTAGCCGCGGTAGGCATCGCCGAACTTGCGTTCGAGATAGGCTTCCTCGCGGGCCACGACGCCGTAGCGGATGACGAGCGCGAAGGGAACGAGCGTCATCAGCAGCCAGAGAGTGTCGAACGCGACGGCCAGGCCAGTCAGGCCCAGGAACATGCCGAGGTAGATGGGGTTGCGCGTGAAGCGGTACGGTCCGCTCTCGACGATGGTGGTGGTCGGCCGGTTGGTGGGAACGTTCGTGCCAGCCCTGGTCATCGTCGCGATGGCCCAGGCGAACAGCGCCAGCGCGAGGACAAACACCATCACACCGAGCCATCCTGGTGGCAGGTCGGGTGGCAGGAACGGCAAGGGCACGAGCCAGTCGAGCGCAAGCCCGGCAAGGACGGCAAGCCCCCATGCCAGCGGCGGTCGAATGATGACGTGAGCGGTGTCTGCCGTGTCAGCCATGGCGGGACCGTGTGCCAATGTCGTTGTTTGGGTCCTGTACAGACTACCATCAACTGCGGCCAAAGCAGAGCCGCAACCCTGGATCATGTCTCTCGGCCTGCGCGAATGAGCAAACCAGTTCAGCTCAACGGAAGCCCGGATCAGTCAGTGAGAACGTAGGCCATGCCGAGCAGCCAGGCTGCGGCGATGAACGCCGCCCCCAATGCCGCCAGCCACAACAATCGCTTCGTCGAGATGTTCATCGACCTCCCCGCGGGATGGCGAGGAACGCCGGCCACAAACCGCATCAGCGTTCCTCCGGCGGCTTAACGGCCGAGAACTGCCGCAACAGGGCAAGGTCCTACGCCGCCTTCAGGATGCCCACGAGCATGAGCAGCCAGCCGCACGCCGATACTATCAGCAGCCATCCCGGGTGATCGCAAGATGGTGAACCTTGGACGTCGCGGGAAACCTCCCCACCGTTGGGCTGTTGAACCACCGTGAACGGCCAGCGCGGGGACTCCATGATCAACATCGGCAAAGGCATCATCGCAGGCCTCTTTGCCTCGGCCGCGGTCTCAGGAGCCATCCTTCTCGGATCGCTGACCGGTGCCGTCCCGGCTCTCGATCCGGTCAGCGCTGCGAGCGGAATCATGCTGTCGCCGCCGGGTTTGGGCTGGGTCATGCATTTCGCCGTCGGCACGTTCCTGTGGGGGCCTCTCCTCGCGGTGCTGAGCCCGATCCTGCCCTCTCCCTTCTGTTTCAAGGGCGTGGTGTTCGGCGTGCTTGCCTGGCTGCTCATGCTGCTTGTCACCTGGGCATCCGATCCAACCTCTCCCCCGCAGGCCAGCCTCGGTCCCATCCTGCTCCATCTGTTCTTCGGAGCTGTCCTAGGCTGGATTTATGGAGCCCTGCTCGACAGGGCCGAGCGACAGACTTCAACACGACGGGCTACCCTGACGGGATGGTGAGTTCGTCCTTGGCCTGCGCAGCCGATTGCATGATGGGCAGCACACAGGCCTGGGTTCCTCCGGCCAATCCATGGAACCGGAATCCGGACGGCACATTGGAAGGTTCATGGGCCGAGCCGATCGCCAGTACGGCCGCTTTCCCGGACGGACGATGTCCTGCCAACGCCTGGGAAGGCATCTGCCGTTGGATGTCTCCGGCTCAACCGACCATCAGGAACGGGTCTAATTCTTTACAGCCTCACAGGAGCCAACCTCATGTCCAAGACCGTCACGTGCCTTTATCAAGACCAGCGGAAAGCCAGCGAGATCGTCAGCCTCCTGGAGCAGGCGGGCATTTCGCGCAGCGGGATCAATGTCTACTCCGATGCCTCGGACGACCTGATCGATGACCTGGAGAATGCAGGCGTGCCCCGGTCCGATGCCCATGCCTATGCCGAGGGCGTGCGGCGCGGCGGCTCCGTTGTAGCCGTGGAGTGTGACGATGACGAGGTCGAGCGGGTAATCGACATCCTCGACGATGACGGATTGCTGGACCTCGACGAGCAGCAGACCACCTGGCGCTCGGAAGGGTGGCAGGGCCATGACACGTCGACCTCAGGCGGCATGACCGGTGGCCTCGGCGCCGCGGCGGCCGGGCTGGCCGGCAGCCTCACCGGATCGTCGGGCACGAGCCGGACGGACATGGGCGCTGGCGATGACGTCACCGGGTCGCCGGACATCACCCGCGCCAGGACCGACACGGCTGGCGTGAGCACAGGCGATGAAGTCATTCCGATCGCCGAGGAGGAACTGCATGTCGGCAAGCGCCAAGTGGGCCAGGGCCGGGTGCGCATCCAGTCCCGTGTGGTCGAGACGCCGGTGAGTGAGCAGGTGACCTTGCGCGAGGAGCGCGTCGACGTGGAGCGCCGTCCGGTGTCAGGCACGACGCAGGCGGGCACACTCGGCGGCGATCCCTTCCAGGAGCGCACCATCGAGATGGAGGAGCGCAGCGAGGAGGCGGTCGTGTCCAAGGAGGCGCGCGTGGTCGAGGAGGTCGTGGTCCGCAAGGACGTGGAGCAGCGCACTGAGACCGTATCCGACACGGTTCGTCGCACCGAAGTGGATGTCGAGGACGAGCGCAACGTGCGCGGCACCGGCACCACGGGCTCGGCGGACGGCAATCGCTGATCCCACTTCAGCCGAAGCCCGGCGTCCTGCCGGGCTTCGACACCCTCGACAGGATTTCTCGGGAAGCTTTGCGTCCTATTCGTCGGGATCTGGATCCTTCGGAGCCTCACGCTCTACGACGGCGCGCTGCTTGCGCAAGCTGACCGGCACCTCGACGTTCTCGGTTTCGACCCGACGCCGGATGTGTAGTTCCTCCTTGAGCACGAGGCGCTTCTCGACCACGAGCACTTCCTCGACGACTGGAAGGATCGTCACGTCGCCTTCCGTCCTGACCTCAGGCGCAGTCTCGATCATCCTGTCGATGGGCACGCGCGTGACCTCCACGGTCTCCCGCTGAACGTCGGCGCGAGCGAGTTCCTCGACCGTGTCCGTAACTGTCCGCACGCGAATACGCCCGGTCACCACGTTCCGCTTTCCGACAGTGGCGGTCTCCTCGACGAGCGGGATAATCTCCTCAGACACGGTGCGGGCGTCGCTCCTCAGCGCCTCTCCTCGAACAGGCACCGTCTCATCATCGTATGGCGGTACGCTCGCAGGAGGGACTGGATCGGTCATGGCTGCTCTCAGGTGAATCGAAGCCAACGGGCGCTCGCGCCGGGAGTTCCTTCCCGGGAGCGGCGATCACAAGATCGGCACACGAACCCAGACGGCTGGACCTTTCCCGGGGTTGACGGGTTGGCCCGCGAACAGGAGCCCTGCCATGAC
>JALYFY010000393.1 GCA_030777385.1 Pseudomonadota bacterium
TCACCCCTGGACGCGAGGGCAGGGATCCCCGGGCCGAACAGGGCTACATCCATGCCGGGCCGAACGGTGCCGGCCACTTCGTCAAGATGATCCACAACGGCATCGAGTACGGCCTGATGCAGGCCTATGCCGAGGGCTTCGACATCCTGCGCAACGCTTCAAGCCCAGCCCTGCCGCCCGAGCACCGTTTCGACTTCGATGTCGCCGATATCGCCGAGGTCTGGCGCAGAGGCAGCGTGATCACCTCCTGGCTGCTTGATCTCACCGCGATCGCCCTGGCCGAGGATGAGCACCTCAGCACCTACTCAGGCTATGTCGAGGACTCCGGCGAGGGGCGCTGGACCATCCAGGCGGCGATCGATGAGGCAGTCCCGGCCGAAGTTCTCACCGCCGCCCTCTATGCCCGCTTCCGCTCGCGCCAGGAGCATACCTTTGCCGAGAAGATGCTCTCGGCCATGCGCAAGGGCTTCGGCGGCCATATCGAGGCCAGGAGATCGGAAGGAGAACAGGCATGACCCAAGCTCCCGCGCCTGCCGCTGACCCATGCTGCTTTGTAATCTTCGGGGCCTCCGGTGATCTGACGAGCCGCTTGCTCCTGCCGGCGCTCTACAACCTGGCCGCCACGGGCTTGCTGCCGGAGCGCTTTGCCATCGTCGGCGTGGCGCGCAGCGTCCACACGGCGGACGAGTTCCGCCAGGACCTGCTCGATGCCCTTCAGGCACATGCAACCCGGGACGTGGATCCACAGCTGGCTCAGCGGCTTGTGGCTCATGCCGCTTACGTGTCCGGCAGCATCGATGACCCGGAGACCTTTTCCAAGCTCAAGGCGACCTTGGAGGAGATCGAGGCGGATGCCGGCACGCAGGGCAATCGGCTGTTCTATCTGGCCATGCCACCGGACACCTTTGAGCCCATTGCGCGCCAACTGGCCCGGGCTGGTCTGTCTCGGGAGGGAGCCTCAGGCACCCCGTGGCGCCGGGTGGTCGTTGAGAAGCCGTTCGGGACAGATCTGGCCTCGGCCCGGGCGCTCAACCGTGCCCTTCTGGAGGTCCTGACCGAAGACCAGATCTACCGCATCGATCACTATCTCGGCAAAGAGACCGTCCAGAACATCCTGCTTCTGCGCTTTGCCAATGGCCTGTTCGAGCCGATCTGGAACCGCAACCACATCGATCATGTGCAGATCACAGTGGCCGAGACCGTCAACGTCGAGAGGCGAGGGCGCTTCTACGACCGGACAGGAGCCTTGCGGGACATGGTGCCCAACCACCTGTTCCAGCTGCTGGCGTTGATTGCCATGGAGCCGCCCGCCCGCTTTGAGGCGGAGCGGGTTCGGAATGCGAAAGCCGAAGCCCTGGCGGCGATCCGGATCCCCGATGAGGCCGAGGCTCTTGCGAACTCGGTGCGCGGGCAGTATCGCGCCGGCCGGGTCCACGATGAGCCGGTGGTGGCCTACCGGGATGCCGAGCATGTAGCACCCGGCAGTGTCACCGAGACCTATGCGGCCCTTCGGCTGGAGGTCGACAACTGGCGCTGGGCCGGTGTGCCGTTCTACCTGAGAACCGGCAAGGCTCTCTCGGTCCGCCGCACGGAGGTGGCGATCAAGTTCAAGCAGGCGCCGATCTCGATGTTCGAGCAAACCTCCGTTGATCGGCTGGGGCAGAACTTCCTGGTTTTGCGGATTCAGCCCAACGAGGGCATCACGCTCCGCTTCAACGCGAAGGTGCCAGGGCCTGTGCTGGCAGCCGAGAGTGTCGACATGACCTTCAAGTACAAGGATTACTTCGATGTTGCCCCAAGCACCGGCTACGAGACGCTGATCTATGACTGCATGACGGGAGACGCTCTGCACTTCCAGCGGGCCGATGGGGTTGAGGCGGGATGGGCCGTGGTTCAGCCGTTTCTTGATGCATGGTCGAGGGCCGGCGCTAAGGGACTGGAGTTCTATCCTGCCGGCTCGTCTGGACCTGAAGAAGCTGGATTCCTGCTGGCCCGAGATGGACGGCGGTGGCGGGTCATTGAGTGATGCTACGCAAC
>JALYFY010000394.1 GCA_030777385.1 Pseudomonadota bacterium
GCGGCCTCCGGGTCGGTAAAGCGGAAAGCCTGACAGGCTTGCTCGCCCTTGCCGGCGAGCGTCATGGGGGCCGCTTCGACGGAGCCGAATTTGGTCGTGATCATCCGGCCTTGACCCTGATGTGCGACGGCGAGACCTGCCCGGGCTGCGCGGCGCACGGTGTCGACGTAAAAGCTTCCGGCCGGTTCGGCCATGCCCTGAACGAGGGAGAGTTGTGCGTAGCGGAAATCGCCCAGGCGCCCGAGGACCAGCGTGTCCTCCCGTGCGCCGTTCGTATGCTGACGCGCTTCCGCCGCAACAGACCCGGGCGCATTCGCGAGGGCATAAACGGCCGGCGAGGGCGAAACCGGCTTCCAAACCGGTGCCGGCGTGACCAGAACCGAGGACGGAACGGCCTTCGGGCGCTCGGCCGGCCGGAGATGCTGCTCATTTTGCGAAGCGAGGAAAGCGAGCCCTGCGATGCTGCAGGACGACATCAGGATGACGCGCAGCCAGGGCATGCGCTTGCGCCTTATGCCACGGGAGGGGGGTTCGTCGACCGTGTCGAACGCGTCATCCTCATCCCAATCGGCATACCTGGCCTTCGGCATCGCCTAACCAATCAAGCCCATGGATCATTCCATCAACAGGTTCTACCGTAACGCTGGCCAGGCTTCGAAAGGTTTTGCTAAGCAAGGTAAACCAAAGCTTAACCCGCCTGCCGCAAACCTTCACGAGTACCTGCATGCCCGAAACCGTTATCCGCCTCGCCGAACTGCAGGATGCAGGGGCCATCGCGGAACTCGTTCATGCGCTGGAAGCCCATTACGGCGGGGACGTCCAAGCCTGCTCCATCGAGGACACCCTCGCGATGGTGCAGGTCTCGATGGCCGAGCGGGAAGGAACACGATATGCGCTCGCCCTCACGGATGGGCGGCCGGTGGGACTGGCCTGCTTTGCAGCCTTGAGGCCGGGCTTTCGCCTGACGGGGCTTCTCTTCGTCAAGGAGCTCTTCATCACCGAGCCCGCCCGAGGCCAGGCCGTGGGTGCGGCCCTCATGAGATGGCTTGCGGATTATGCCCGCGCCCGGGGCATCACCCGCATCGATCTGACCACCGATGGCACCAACACGGGCGCGCAGGCGTTCTATGAACGGCTCGGGGCCGAGCGGATGAACAAGGTCTTCTACCGGTTCAACCTCTCGACCCAGGTGCTGACGGGTGAGTGAAAGCTCGGCTAGGCAAGAGAATGCTTGACGAAAGCGGCGCTTTGGTGTGTTTCTGACAGCATCGAAGCCCGAGCTGGGCTTTTGGATGGACGATGGCAATGGCGCTGCTCAACACCACGACGAGCAAAACGAAAACCGCCACAACGACCGTGAAAACCACGGCCGAATAAGCCTCGTCGTCCCCGGTCCTCTCTCCCCACGGGGCGAGAGGCAGCACCCGAATAGGGTTTTTCAGGTTCCGGGGAGAGCCAAAACAGGAGAAGTCCAATGGGTTTTAAGATCGCCGTCGTCGGTGCGACCGGCAATGTGGGCCGCGAGATGCTGAGCATCCTCGCCGAGCGGGCCTTTCCGGCCGACGAGGTGGTGGCGCTGGCCTCCCGCCGCAGCCAGGGCAGCGAAGTCTCCTACGGCGACAAGATCCTGAAGACGAAGACGCTCGACACCTATGATTTCTCCGATGTGGATCTGTGCCTCATGTCGGCCGGCGGCGAGGTCTCCAAGGAGTGGTCGCCGAAGATCGCAGCCCAGGGTGCCCTGGTGATCGACAACTCCTCCGCCTGGCGCTACGACCAGGACGTGCCGCTGGTGGTGCCCGAGGTGAATGCCGAGGCCCTGCGCGAGATCAAGAAGGGCATCGTCGCCAACCCGAACTGCTCCACCGCCCAGCTCGTCGTGGCCCTCAAGCCCCTTCACGAGCGCGCCACCATCAAGCGCGTGGTCGTGGCCACCTACCAGTCGGTGTCCGGCGCCGGCAAGGACGGCATGGACGAGCTCGACCGCCAGACCAAGGCGCTCTACTCGCTCCAGGACGTGCAGGAGAAGAAGTTTCCCAAGCGCATCGCCTTCAACCTGATCCCCCACATCGACGTGTTCATGGAGGACGGGTACACGAAGGAAGAGTGGAAGATGATGGTCGAGACCAAGAAGATCCTCGACCCCAAGATCAAGCTCACCGCAACTTGCGTGCGCGTGCCGGTCTTCATCAGCCACTCGGAAGCCGTGAACGTGGAATTCGAGAACCCGCTGTCGGCCGACGAGGCGCGGGACATCCTGCGTGCCGCTCCCGGCGTCATGGTGATCGATAAGCGCGAGCCCGGCGGCTACATCACCCCGCACGAGGCCGCCGGCGAGGACGCCACCTACATTTCCCGCATCCGCGAGGACATCACGGTGGAGAACGGCCTGTCCTTCTGGTGCGTGTCCGACAACCTGCGCAAGGGCGCGGCATTGAACGCGGTGCAGATCGCGGAATCGATGGTCAACCGCGGCCTGCTCAAGGCCAAGAAGCAGGCGGCTTGATCGCTTGGCAAAAAACGAAAGGCCGCCTCCGGGCGGCCTTCTTGTTTCAAAAGCTCTGATCGTGCGGATCAATCTGCGTCCGACTAGCTCTCACGATAGCTGAAGAAATCGAAATCCGCCGGCAGGGCGCGGCCCGTCAGATCATGCGCGGCCATGCCCACGAAGGCTCCCGTAAACGAGCCGTGGGCGCC
>JALYFY010000395.1 GCA_030777385.1 Pseudomonadota bacterium
TCCTTCGAGGCGTTGGGTGAGAACATTCGCGCTGATCCCGGGCAAGCTCTCGCGCAGGTCGCTGAAGCGCTTCGGCCCCAGCATGAGCTCGCGCATGACGAGAAGCGCCCAGCGCTCTCCCACGAGATCAAGGGCGTGAGCCGCCGCGCAGGCATCCTCATAATGGCGCCGCGAGCGGGCTTCACGTTCTTTAGTTATTTTTTCTAACTTCATAGTTGCTATTCATAACTTTTTAGGAGATCAATGTCAAACCAGAAGCCGCAAAGGGAGAGACCGATGTCCAAGCTGATCTTCATCAACCTGCCTGTCCGCGACCTGCCGCGCTCGATCGCCTTCTACGAGGCCCTCGGAGCCCAGAAGAACGAGCAGTTCACGGACCATACCGCTGCCTGCATGGTGTTTTCCGAGACCATCCACGTCATGCTGCTGACCCATGACAAGTTCAGCCAGTTCACGCCCAAGAAGATCGCCGATGCGAAGAGCACGACGGAGGTGCTGATCTGCATGTCCGCCGACAGCCGCGATGCCGTCGATGATATGACGGCCCGCGCCGGTGCTGCGGGCGGCACCATCGATCCGGGCCCGAAGCAGGATTACGGCTTCATGTACGGCCGCAGCTTCGAGGATCTCGACGGGCACATCTGGGAAGTGATGTGGATGGATGTCGAGGCGGCGAAGGAAACCATGGGCGAAATGGCAACGGCCTGAACGCACGATCTTCGAAGGGAGGAACAACATGACCGAGCAGAATGCCGCCAAGTACGAACTCTCGATCACACGCCTGATCGAGGCTTCGCCTGAAACCGTCTACCGGGTCTGGACCGAGCGCACCGGCGAGTGGTGGGCGCCCAAGCCCTACACCACGCCGGAGGTCAACATCGATCTGCGGCCCGGCGGCCGCTGCCGCATGCTGATGCGTGCGCCCGACGGCACCAACCTGCCTGACGAGGAAGGCGTCTTTCTGGAAGTGGAGCCGAACCGCAAGATCGTCTTCACCAACGCCTTCGCGCCCGGCTGGATTCCGCAGGATCCCTTCATGGTGGTGATCATCACCTTCGAGCCCGAAGGCTCAGGCACCCGCTACACCGCCCGCGTGCGGCACTGGAACGAGGAGACGCTGAAGAGCCATGAGGCCATGGGTTTCCATGAAGGCTGGGGCATCGTGGCAGGCCAATTGGCCGAACTCGCCGAAGGGCGAAGCGCAGCGACGGCGGCGTGAACACTCAAAGTGAAAGAGGGCGAGGAGAACCACCATGCAGACCGCAGCAACAGCACCGGCATTTTCCAAATCCGCAAGCAGCGGAATGGTCTGGACAGGACGAATCCTGAGCGGCCTTGTGGTTCTTTTTCTCCTGCTGGACGGCGCCATGAAGCTGGTGCCGCTCCAGGAGGTGATCGATACGGTCAGCCAGCTCGGCTGGCCGACTGATCCGGTGACCTGGCGGGTTCTCGGCGTGCTGCTCATCGCCTACGCCCTGCTCTACGCCTATCCGCGCACCTCGCTCATTGGAGCAATCCTGATCACCGCTTATCTGGGCGGCGCTGTCGCCACCCATGCGCGCATCGGCAGCCCGCTGTTCAGCCATACCCTGTTCGGCGTTTATGTGGGGATCATCGCATGGGCCGGCCTGTGGCTGCGCGCGCCACGCCTGAGGGCGCTGCTGCCGATAATGCGCTAACAAGCAATCGAGACGGAAGGATCATCCCATGTCCAAGATCAAGCCTTGCCTGTGGTTCGACGCAAAAGCCCAGGAAGCGGCGGAGTTCTATGTCTCGCTGCTGCCGGATTCGCGCATCGATGCGGTCATGCACTACACCGTCGAGACACCTGGCGGGAAGCCAGGCGACGTGATGCTGGTGGAGTTCACGCTCGCAGGTGAGAGCTACATGGCCTTGAACGGCGGGCCTTACTACGAGTTCAGTCCTGCTGTGTCCCTCTTCGTGAGTTGTGCCGATCAAGCCGAGGTCGACAGGCTGTGGGATGCTTTGTCCCCCGGCGGCTCACCGCTACAATGCGGCTGGATCACGGATCGTTACGGGGTGTCCTGGCAAATCGTGCCGGAGGCGCTCAGTATCATGATGAAGGACGAGGATCCGTCAAAAGTCCGCAGGGTCATGGAAGCCATGCTGCAGATGGTGAAGCTGGATGCCGGGGTGCTTGAGGCAGCGTATCGAGGTTGAGTCGGCGGCATAGCCAAATATATGCAGTCTCGCCCCGTTCGCTGCTGAAGGCTGTGTCAGGCCACAGCCGTTGCGAGCTGGATCTGCAACCCGTCGACCATCACGCGATTTCGCCCAGCCGTTTTGGCTTTGTAGAGGGCGCCGTCCGCTCTTTCGATCACGTCCTGAATATCGCGGTCGCCCTGCTGGGCCATCGCGCCACCGACGCTGATCGTGACGGAGAGCTGATGCTCCTGATGGGTGATGGAGAGTGCCTCGATCGTTCGGCGCAGGTTCTGGGCCACGGTGATGATGCCGCCTGCATCGACCTCATGCACCAGAACCACGAATTCCTCTCCGCCGAATCTGGCGACCTTGTCCGTTGCCCGTAGCGCTTTGGTCAAAGCTGCTCCGATGGCCCGGATCACCTCATCGCCGGCAGCATGACCATAGGTGTCGTTGACCTTCTTGAAGAAGTCGATATCCAGGATCAGCACGGCCAGGGGACGCTCATAGCGTTTATAGAGGCCGAAGGCATCCTCCGCGAGGAGGCCGAAGCCGCGACGGTTGTAAAGCCCGGACAGGGCATCCGTTTCGGCCAGCTGGCGAAGGGCCGTGACGTCCCTTTCATGCTGCGACGAGGTTGCCGCCGCCTGCTGCTCTGCAGCACCTGCCCGGCGCAGAAGCGAACGCAAGGCTGCCGAGAGCTGCACGATTTCCAGGGAGCCGGAAACGCGCGGAAGCTGCGAGATGGTCGGATCGCGGCCGATCCGGTTTGCCGCTTCGATGATGGCGCGCAGCGGGCGCGTCACCTGCCTGGCGATGAAGAGCGTGCAGATCAGTCCCACAAGGGCGATGCCGCAACCCAATCCTAGGATCGTCCAGACGATGCCCTTGATCGCCGCAAACGCGATGCTGTCCGGCTGGCGCGAGACGATGATCCAGCTCAGCCCCGGATAATCCCGGTACCCTTCAGCGACGGCATAGCCTGTCAGCATGGCCTCCGGTCCCGTTTTATCCTCAAAGGCTCCGGTTCTGGATTGGCGCATCGCCCGGATCTCGTCGTCCGAGAACGGCTTGCTGCCCGTGTTGGGCCCGAGAAGCATCGTCCCATCGCCGGACAGGATCCAGATCGACTTGCCGGTCAGGCGCGATTGGCCGCCCAGAATGGTTTGGCGTGCCTCGTCCGCCCATGTCCAGCTCAGGTGAACGCCGATGACGCCCGCCACATTGCCTGCCGCATCATGAACCGGGGCGGCCACATCGACGAAGCGAAAGGGCTCGTTGTCCGGCGACGGGCCGAGCAGTTTCGCCAGGAGCTTGGCCTCGTGCACGTCGCCCACGGCCGGTCCCTTGAGGCCATCCTGAAACCAGGGGCGTGCCCCCACGGACTGGCCTTCCAGCATGCCCTGCGTTGCGGCCCGCACGATGCCGTCGGGTGTGACATAGCCGATCCAGGCATAATCGGGGTAGGAGGACCGCACCTGCTCGAGAACCCGGCGGATGTCTGCAGGATCGCCTGACCAGATGGTTTTCAGAGGCGGCATCGCTGCCAGATTGCGCGCCTCGCGATAGCGCTCGAACATGCCGCGATCCAGGATGCTGGCCGTCAGCGCCGCCTCCTGGGCCGCATGGTGCATGACGATCTGCCCAACCCGGCTCTGGGCGATGTAGGCTGCACCTGCTGCAAGAATGCACATGAGCGCAAGGCACAGCACGCTCACGAGCAGGGTGAGCTGCTGTCGGAGCGATTGATGTCGCATTCTCACCATGTCTTGCTGGCCTGCTGAAATTCCGTTCCAGAACGAAGCCTTACCCCATCAATCTTACTTTAGGGTATCCTTCGAGGCCGATAGTTCAGGCTGCCGCTTCCCGAGAGGATTGAAAAAGACATTCCGCGGTGTAACCTTAGCAAAACCCCAGAGGAGATGGATGGTGCTCTACCTGTTGGCTCTCCTCATCGGGATCATTGCCGGCTTGCGCGCCATGACGGCTCCCGCAGCCGTCAGCTGGGCAGCCTCTTTCGGCCTTCTGCCTCTCGAGGGGACCTGGCTTGCATTCCTGGGCTACCGCTTCACGCCCTGGATCCTCACCGTTCTGGCCATCGGAGAGCTGATCACCGATCAGCTGCCCACCACACCAAGCCGCAAGGTTCCGGTTGCTTTTGCCGCGCGGATCCTCTCGGGAGCCCTGTGCGGTGCAGCCATCGGCACTCTAGGCGATGCCCTGCTGGGTGGGGCGATTGCCGGCGCCGCCGGGGCTGTTATCGGCACCCTGGGAGGGGCGGCCGTCCGGGCACGCCTGGCCGCTGCCTTCGGCCGGGATCGTCCTGCGGCATTGCTGGAGGATGCCGTCGCGATCCTCGGTGCGGCGCTGATCGTGGGGGCCGTCCCATGACCCAATCCTTCGATGCCATCATCATCGGCGCCGGACAGGCGGGCCCTTCGCTCGCCGGGCGGTTGACGAAGGCAGGCATGACGGTGGCGCTCATCGAGCGTAAGCTCTTTGGCGGAACCTGCGTCAACACCGGCTGCATGCCCACCAAAACGCTGGTGGCCAGCGCTTATGCGGCCTATCTCGCCCGCAGGGCAGCCGAATTCGGCGTCGCGATCGAGGGCTCGATCGGCATCGACATGAAGCGGATCAAAGCCCGTGCCGACGCCGTCTCGACGAATGCCCGCGCAAATCTGGAAGCATGGCTGCGTGGCATGGACGGTCTGACCGTGATCGAGGGGCACGCCCGTTTCGAAGGACCGGACAGCATTCGCGTGGGAGAAGACCTGCTGAAGGCGCCGCGCATCTTCATCAATGTCGGCGGTAGAGCCAGCATTCCGGATATGCCGGGTGTCGGCACGGTTAGTTACCTCACCAACACGTCGATCCTCCAGCTCGATGCCGTTCCGCAGCATCTGGTCGTGGTCGGCGGCAGCTATATCGGTCTCGAATTCGCACAGATGTATCGCCGGTTCGGCGCGCAGGTGACGGTCGTGGAGAAGGGGCCGCGCCTGGTAGCCCGGGAAGACGAGGACGTCTCCGAGGCTATCCGGGATATCCTCACGGCTGAAGGAATTGCCGTTCGCACCAACGCCACCTGCATCGGCTTCAAGCCGCATGCGGATGGCGTGGCGGTCGATGTGGACTGCACCTCCGGCGAGCCGGTAGTTGTTGGGTCGCATGTGCTGCTCGCCGTAGGGCGCCGCCCCAACACGGACGATCTGGGCCTCGACAGGGCAGGCGTCACGGTGGATGAGAGAGGCACAATCAAGGTCGACGACGCGCTTGCCACGAACGTGCCAGGCATCTGGGCCTTGGGAGACTGCAACGGGCGCGGCGCCTTTACCCACACGGCTTACAACGATTACGAGATCGTCGCCGCCAATCTGCTCGACGGGTCGGCCCGCAAGGTCAGCAGCCGGATTCCAGCCTATGCGCTGTATATCGATCCGCCGCTCGGCCGCGTCGGTCTCTCGGAGACGGAGGCGCGCAGGTCAGGCCGAAACCTTCTCGTCTCAAAGCGCCTGATGACGCGGGTTGGGCGCGCCATCGAGAAGGACGAGACCAAGGGTTTCATGAAGATCGTTGCCGACGCTGAGACCAAGCAGATCCTCGGCGCTGCCATCCTGGGAACGGGGGGCGATGAGGCAATCCATGGCATCCTGAACATGATGAATGCCGGAGCCGAATACCCGACCCTGCAATGGGCAGTGCCGATCCACCCAACCGTCTCGGAGCTGATCCCAACTCTCTTAGGGGATCTGAAGCCCGCCGGTTGAGGCAACGATCTTCGGGTGCGAGGCAGGCCTGCGCACCCGAAGACACAGGTGCTTACACGTCCAGGTTCGCCACCGAGAGCGCGTTCTCTTGGATGAACTCGCGGCGAGGCTCCACCACGTCGCCCATGAGCTTGACGAAGAGGTCGTCGGCGTCGGTGGTATCCTTCACCTTCACCTGCAGGAGCGAGCGCACGTCGGCATCCAGCGTCGTCTCCCAGAGCTGCTGCGCGGTCATTTCGCCGAGGCCCTTATAGCGCTGGAGCTGCAGGCCTTTGCGACCGGCGGCGAGCACCGCGTTGAAGAGCGAGAGCGGACCGTCGATCTGCATCTCGTCGTTCTTGCGCACGAGCCTTGCCGGCCGGGCGTAGACGTCCTGCAGGGACGTGGCGCGCTCGTCGAGCTTCTTGGCTTCCTGGCTGGCGATCAGAGCCTGGTCGAGAACGGCTGTCTGCGTCACGCCACGCACGGTGCGCGAGAAGACGTAGCCGCCCTCGCGGACCTCGCCGGTCCAGCCGCGCTCGAGCTCTTCCGAGATCGCATCGAGACGCTGAGCGATATAGGATGCCGCCGCGGGGCCGCGCTCCGGATCGTCGACTACATCGGGGCGCAGCGCGCCGGCAATCGCCGCCTGCTCCACCGCCTTGCGGTTATAGCGCGTGTGCAGGCTGTTCAGAACCTGGCGCACGAGGCGGGCTTCGTCGATGAGACCCTTCAGCTGGTCGCCCTGGAACTCCACGCCGGTTTCGAGACGAAGGGCGGCCGCATCGATGCCCGCATCGATCAGGAAGTCCTCCAGGGCGCGCTCGTCCTTGAGATAGATCGACTGCTTGCCGCGGGTCGCCTTATAGAGCGGCGGCTGGGCGATGTAGAGGTAGCCGCGCTCGATCAGCTCCGGCATCTGCCGGAAGAAGAAGGTGAGCAGCAGGGTGCGGATGTGCGAGCCGTCCACGTCCGCGTCCGTCATGATGATGATGCGGTGGTAGCGCAGCTTCTCGATGTTGAACTCCTCGCGGCCGATGCCGGTGCCGAGCGCCGTGATCAGCGTGCCGATCTCCTGGCTGCCCAGCATCTTGTCAAAGCGCGCCCGCTCCACATTGAGGATCTTTCCGCGCAAGGGAAGAACCGCCTGGAAGGCGCGGTTGCGGCCCTGCTTGGCGGAACCGCCGGCCGAATCGCCCTCGACGAGCAGGAGTTCGCATTTCGACGGGTCACGCTCCTGGCAGTCGGCAAGCTTGCCGGGAAGCGAGGCGATGTCGAGCGCTCCCTTGCGGCGGGTGAGCTCGCGGGCCTTGCGCGCAGCCTCGCGGGCGGCGGCGGCTTCCACCACCTTGCCCACGAGGGTGCGGGCCTCCTGCGGATGCTCTTCCAGCCAGTTGTTGAGAGCCTCGTTGAGCACGTTCTCGACTACGGGGCGCACCTCGGAGGAGACGAGCTTGTCCTTGGTCTGCGACGAGAACTTCGGATCCGGCACTTTCACGGAGACGACGGCGGTCAGGCCCTCGCGGCAATCGTCGCCGGTGAGCGAAACCTTTTCCTTCTTCGTGAGCCCGGAGGATTCCGCATAGCCGTTGACCTGACGGGTCAGGGCCGCGCGGAAGCCTGCAAGG
>JALYFY010000396.1 GCA_030777385.1 Pseudomonadota bacterium
CCCACAGATCCATGATGCCGCCTTCATTGACCAGATCGTCGGAGATCGACTGGATGAAGCAGGCATGCGGCTGCGGATGCTCGTAGGACGAGGTTGATTTGGTCAGTTCGCCGGTCTGGTAATCGACATAGTAATGGCCCTGCGAGGGACCATCGATGCCATAGGCCCAGTGCAGGCCGGTGTTGAACCATTGCGGGGAGTTCGGCGCGACCATCTGGTTGGCGAGCATGAAGCGCAGCTCGTCATAGAAGGTCTGCGCGTCTTCCTCGGACGAGAAATAGCCGCCCTTCCAGCCCCAATAGGTCCAGCAGCCGGCAAGCCGATCGAAGACCTGCTTGGAGGAAATCTCGGAGCCGATGCGCTGGTCCTCGGGCAGCTCGGCAAGAGCCGCCTCGTCGGCCACGGAGCGCCACAGCCAGCTTGGGACGTCGTTCTCCTCCACCTTCTTCAGGCGGGCCGGAACGCCGGCCTTGCGGAAATACTTCTGGGCCAGCACGTCGGAGGCCACCTGGCTCCAGGTCTCCGGCACCTCGATGTTCTCGAGCTTGAAGACCACCGAGCCGTCCGGATTGCGGATCTCGCTCGTGGCGAGCCGGAAGGCGAGGGAGGAATAAGGCGATTGTCCGGATTTGGTATAACGCCGCTCGATCCGCATAGGTCACATCCTCAGTATGGAGACAAAAGGTCCCCTGGCCGCGATTTGCCCCGCAGCTCATCAGCCCATAATTATTGTTCGACGCCCCGACGATCCGCTTTTCGGATCGCCACACGCAACACGCCTGAGTTACGGCCTCCTTCAGACGCCACAGGTCACGCGGCAACGCATTGCCACGGGCTCTGACGCTTACTCTGGGGAGTGTTCAACCGACCCCTTCGGGCTGGTCGCCGGTCTCAGATCGGCACCCCGGCAAGCTAGTCGTGTTGCGAGCCTTACGTCAAGAACTA
This sequence comes from Pseudomonadota bacterium, assembly GCA_030777385.1. Lineage (GTDB taxonomy): Bacteria > Pseudomonadota > Alphaproteobacteria > Rhizobiales > Beijerinckiaceae > Microvirga. The sequence continues at coordinate 946 of JALYFY010000396.1, forward strand.
GTGTCGCGGCTTAGGGTTCCGAACTACATGTTGTGTGTAGCTGTGAGAATTGTGGATAACATCGGGGGCTCCGGCTAAGCCTCGGAGACTCCTCTGAGAATCCGTTCCGAGATTCTGCAACGGCCAAGCTTCGTCGGCTCAGGAACCAACCTGTCGGCATGCTTAACGGGACAAGATGTTGTGCCGGCGCATCAATCCCTGGTGCCGGCCCCAGCCTCCCTCGCAAGACCTCTCCGGAGCCTGAAATGGCCTGAATGCGGGGATTTCGGTCTGCGTCTGAACGGAGAGGGAGGATTCGAGAATCAGGGGCGGCTTTTGGCGACTCAAAGGCTGGACTTCCCCCCGGCCTGCCGCCATATTCCGCGCAACTTCACGAACCCCTCCGGCGGCAGCAGCATGAAAGACTATTTGATCCAGTTCTTTACCTGGTGGAACGGCCAGACCATCGGCACGCGATTCTTCACCTGGCGCAAGGGTGTGTTCGTGGGCGAGGACGAGTTCGGCAACAAGTACTATCGCTATGTCCAGGCCGAGGCGATCGACTCGAATGTGGGCGCCGAGCGCCGCTGGGTGATCTATAACGGCGATGCCGATGCCTCGAAGGTGCCGCCCGGCTGGCGCGCCTGGATGTGCCATAACGGCGACGTGCCTCCGAGCGAGGAAACCTATCGCCCGCATCCCTGGGAAAAGCCCTATGTGCCCAACATGACCGGCACCCCGCAGGCCTATCGCCCGCAGGGCTCCCATCTCTCGACCGGCCAGCGTCCGGCGGCAACCGGCGATTACGTGCCGTGGACGCCGGGGGAATAAGCGGAGGTGAGGCTTAAAGCAGCCTCCCGTCATCGAAGCTCATGCTGACAAAAACCCAACCTCGCGTCTGCATCGAGTGTGGCCTGCCTTACGGCCATGCCAGCTTCAGCTACCATTACGGCCAGATCGGGAACGGACCCGCCTATTGGTCGGACAGGGGGCTTCTGTGCTCCCATGCCTGCTCGATGGCTCACTTCGAGCGGCGCGAGAAGGAGGGCGATCCCATGCGGGAGCCTGCTCCCAATCCGCTTGAGCAGGACTGGTCTTAAAAAACCTGAGCGCTCGGGAGGGTCGCTCCCGATGCATCCGCCTCCAACAAGCCGAGACTGAGATGGCATATCCGGCCAGATTGATTGCTGCCCTTGGGGCCTTGTTGCTGTGCCTGGGCGAGTCCTCCTCTGCCGTTGCCCAGCAAGGCCAGCCGCCCAGCTGGCCCGAGGTGAAATGCACCCGCTACACGAAGGCGTGGTCGGACGCCCTGGCGCGGCGAGGGACGCAAGGCCTGGGTCAGGAGTTCCTCGACCGGCACGAGGCTTTCCTGGCGTCGGGCTGCACGACGAGGGCCGATGTCTGTCCCCGCTCCACGGAGGAGCTGGAGCTTGCCAACATGATGGTGGTGGCTGCGATGAATGCGGGCACGGCAAGCACCTTCCCACCCTTCGCCTGCCGCAAGGGCTGAACCGAGCGCTTAAGGCTTGGGATGGAAATAGGACTGGCGCCGCATCACGGCGTCGGCGAACAGCCCGAACGCTTGGATGACATGGCCCCGGGGCACCTCCACGTGACGGGCGACGCCTGAGCCCTTCAGAACCCCGCCGCGCTCGTCCGGCTCCGGCTCGCGATGGGAGCCTCCATCGCCCAGAACGCAGTTCTGGCAGCGGATCGGGCCGAGGATTTGAGCGCCTCATCCGATCCGGTTGCAGAGGGTGAGCGATCCCCCGCCGAGGAGGCGGGCCTGGTCTCCGATCTCGATGGTCTCGCCAGTGCCTGCCTTGACCGTGAAGCCGCCTTCCTCGCCGATCTCGGCCTCGGCTCCGATCGTCACGGACCCGCCTGAGGCGACGATGCGCGTGCCCGGGAAGAGGTTCGTGCCCTGCCCAATGGCGATGCGGCCATTGCCAACGGCCTGGAGGATGACGCCTTCCTCCAGCCGCACATGGCTTGAGACCAGCACGGAGCCTGGATCCGGCAGCACGATGCCCCTGTGGGCAAGCGCCGCCGTTTCCGCCCCGACAGAAAGCCGAGA
>JALYFY010000397.1 GCA_030777385.1 Pseudomonadota bacterium
CAAGCTCATGGAGGAGACCGTCGACGGCGAGTATCAGGACTATAAGTCGAAGGACGGCGCCTACGTGCGCGAGCACTTCTTCGGAAAAACACCCGAGACCAAGGCCTTGGTCTCAGGCATGTCGGACGACCAGATCTGGGCGCTGGTGCGCGGCGGCCACGATCCGCTGAAGGTCTACGCGGCCTATGACGCCGCCGTGAAGCACAAAGGTCAACCGACGCTGATCCTCGCCAAAACTGTCAAAGGCTACGGCATGGGCGAGGCGGGTGAGGGCCAGAACATCACCCATCAGCAGAAGAAGATGGGCGAGAACCACCTGCGCGAGTTCCGCGACCGCTTCCAGCTGCCGATCTCGGACGAGCAACTGGCCGAGGTGCCGTTCCTGCGCTTCGACGACAATAGCCCGGAGATGGAGTACCTGCGCAAGCGCCGTGAGGCGCTCGGTGGCCCGCTCCAGGTGCGCCGGGCCAAGTCCGAGACGCTGCAGGTGCCGTCGCTGTCGGCCTTCGAAGCGCAGCTAAGGGCTACGGACGGACGAGAGATCTCGACCACGATGGCGTTCGTGCGGATCCTCAACACGCTCCTGCGCGACAAGACCATCGGCAAGCGGATCGTGCCCATCGTGCCCGACGAGTCGCGCACCTTCGGCATGGAAGGCATGTTCCGCCAGTTCGGCATCTTCTCGCAGGTGGGCCAGCTCTACCGACCGGAGGATGCCAACCAGCTGATGTACTACAAGGAGGACAAGACGGGGCAGATGCTCCAGGAGGGCATCAACGAGGCTGGCGCCATGAGTTCGTGGATCGCGGCGGCGACGTCCTACTCCACCAACGACACGCCGATGATCCCCTTCTACATCTACTACTCGATGTTCGGCTTCCAGCGCGTGGGCGACCTTGCCTGGGCAGCCGGAGACATGCGCTCGCGCGGCTTCCTGATCGGGGCCACGGCCGGACGGACCACGCTCAATGGCGAGGGGCTCCAGCACGAGGACGGCCACAGCCACCTGTTCTCGGCCACCATCCCGAACTGCATCTCGTACGACCCGACCTTTGCCTTCGAGGTCGCCGTGGTGGTGCAGGACGGGTTACGGCGCATGGTGCAGGAGCAGGAGGATATCTTCTACTACGTGACAGTGATGAACGAGAACTACCAGCATCCCGCCATGCCGGAAGGCGCGGAGGCTGGAATCCTCAAGGGCATGTACCTGTTCCGAGAGGGGCAGGGCGCCAAGAAGAAAGCGCCGCGCGTCCAACTTCTCGGATCCGGTACTATCCTGCGTGAGGTGATCGCCGGGGCGGACCTGCTGGCGCAGGACTTCGGCATTGCCGCCGACATCTGGAGCTGCCCGAGCTTCACGGAGCTGCGACGCGAGGCCATGGCGGTCGAGCGCTGGAACCTGCTGCACCCGACGGAAGCGCCGCGGAGACCCTACGTCGAAGAGTGCCTGGGCGGTCGTGAGGGACCGGTGATTGCCGCAAGCGACTACATGCGCCTGTTTGCGGACCAGATCCGCACCTGGGTACCCCGTCGCTACCGCGTGCTGGGCACGGATGGCTTTGGCCGCTCCGACTACCGACGCAAGCTGCGCGACTTCTTCGAGGTGGACCGGCACTGGATAACGATTGCTACCCTGAAGTCCCTGGCCGAGGAGGGCAAGGTTGAACCCTCGGTCGTGGCCGACGCCATCCGCAAGTACGACATCGATCCGAGCAAGCCGGCTCCCTGGACCGTCTGAACCGTCTGATAAGAACAATTATCCCTCACCGCGCGCAAACGCGCGTCGGGAGGTCGATGCGACCCAATCGAGGCCGCGTCGCCAACTGTGAAGCGGGCCATCAAGAAGCCGCGGCGCTTATCAGGGGCCGCCCGGCAGGAGGAAGCAGCGTGGCAACGGAAGTCAGAATCCCAGACATCGGCGACTTCAAGGACGTTCCCATCATCGAGGTACACGTCAAGGAGGGCGATCCGGTCAACGCGGACGACCCGCTTGTGTCGCTCGAATCCGACAAGGCCACCATGGAGGTGCCGGCGCCTCAGCCCGGCACGGTCGAGACGCTTCTGATCAAGATCGGCGACAAGGTCAGTGAGGGTACCCCAATCCTGCTCTTACGCGGGGGCGATGGCGCCATGGCGCAGCCGCCGACGCTGGTCGACCAGCAAGAGCCCAAACAGGCGGAACAGACGAGCCCCGTCTCGCGACCATCAGCTCCTCCGACCGTCGCGCCTCCCTCTGCACAGGCGCCAGCGCCTGCCGTCGGGGACGCCGCCCAGGCACCAGCCAGTTTTGGACAGGCGCACGCGAGCCCAAGCGTGCGCCGCCTCGCGCGCGAACTCGATGTTGACCTCAATAAGATCAAGGGGACCGGCGAGAGAGGCCGGATCACCAGGGAAGACGTGAAAGCCTTCTTGCGTGGGCCGGCTGCCGCGCCAGCGGCCGCTGGCGCGGCGCCCACGGGCGGGATGGGCATTCCCGAAATCCCGGCCCAAGACTTCTCCAAGTTCGGCCCGGTCGAGACCCGCCTGTTGCCCCGCATCAAGAAAATCTCGGGGCCGCACCTGCACCGCGCCTGGCTCAACGTCCCGCACGTCAATAATAACTATGAGGCCGACATCACCGAGATCTACTCCTACCGGAGGGAGTTGGACACGGCCGCCAAAGAGAAGGGCTTCCGCGTCACGCTTCTCGCCTTCCTGATGAAGGCATCGGTGTCGGCCCTGCGGCAATTCCCGGACTTCAACGCGTCACTCAGCCCCGAGAAGGACGCGCTGATCCTCAAGAAGTACTACAATATCGGCATCGCGGTGGACACG
>JALYFY010000398.1 GCA_030777385.1 Pseudomonadota bacterium
GTCACGACACCTATGCCATCGCGGCGATTCTCGCGGGCTGCGAAACCTTCTTCCATCGCGGCGAGCAGCGTTATGCGCCGGCAGGGTCCGTGGCCGTCGTCTGCCCGGACGAGATCCACGACGGGGAGCCCTATGGCGGCGGGTTTGAGTACCGGACGTTCTATCCCTCGCCGGAGCTGATGCAGGAGATTGCCGAGGATGTGGCCGGACGGCCGCTCTCCCGCCCGCCCTGGTTCCCGCAATCGGTCATCGACGACCCCCGTCTGGCGTCGGCCCATGCCCGGCTTCACGCCTGCCTGTCCCAGGATGGACGCTGGACCTCCGAGATGGAGCAGGACACCCGCCTCGTCGGCTTCCTGAGCCGCCTCATCGCCCGCTGGGCCGACCTCGATGCCCTGCCGCCGGTTCGCGACAACCTCAGGGGCATCCTGCGTGTCCGCGACTATCTGGATGCCCATCTGGGCGAGGAGGCGGACCTTGCCGGCCTCGCAAACCTTGCAGGGCTGTCGCGCAGCCATTTCATTCGCGCGTTTGCCAAGGAGACGGGGCTTACGCCGCACGCCTATCTCATCGACCGGCGCTTTCGCGCGGCCACAAGGCTCCTGGGCCAGGGCGAGGCTCCGGGCGATGTGGCGGCGGCCTGCGGGTTCTTCGATCAGAGCCACCTCAACCGGATCTTCAAGGCCCGCATGGGCGTCACGCCCGGCGCCTACCGCTCGGCCTAAAACAGCACTTTCGTCCAAGACCGGCGGCTGCTCTTGGTTCATAAGGCGCGGGAAAGAGCACCGCATGGATCAAGCAAACCCATTCCCCACCTATCGCCGCGAGATGCGCGCAGGCTTGCGTGACATCGCGCCTATCATCGTCGCTGCCATTCCCATCGGCCTCCTCTTCGGGGCGGTCGCAGCCGCGAAGGGAATGTCGACTCTTGAAGTCATGCTGATGTCGGCCTTCGTCTTCGCAGGCGGTGCTCAGTTCGCCGCCATCGAGACATGGATCCATCCGGCCCCCATCGCCACCCTGGCTTTTGCGACCTTGCTCATCAATGCACGGCATGTGCTGATGGGAGCATCGCTCTCGCCCAAGATCCGGATGTCGCGGGTCCAAACCTTCTTCGCCTTCTTCTTCCTGACGGATGAGGCATGGGCGTTGTCAGAGCGGCGCGCCCTGGAGCGGCCCGTCACCGGAGCCTATTGGTTCGCCATGGCTGTGGTGCTCTGGGTGAACTGGACCCTGTCCTCAACCCTGGGCGCCATCCTCGGCTCGTTTCTGGGCGATCCGGAGCGGATCGGTGCGGACTTTGCTTTCACGGCCCTGTTTATCGGTCTCGTGGCAGGGTTCGGCCGGAGCCGGGTAACCCTGGTCACGGTGGCCGTTAGCGCAGGCGTTGCGGCGCTCGTGCATTACTTCATCGGCGCGCCCTGGCATGTGGCTTCAGGCGCGCTCGCCGGCATTGCCGCAGCCTACCTTGCGGCTCCCCAGGAGGCGCGCTCATGAGCCTCGATACGACAACTTTGCTCGCCATCCTGGCCATGGCCGTGGTGACCTACATCACCCGCATTGCAGGTCTTTTCGTGGCGGACCGGCTGGTGCTTACGGGCCGCGCCAAGGCTGCCTTCGACGCCATTCCGCCGGCGGTGCTGGTGTCCGTGATCGCCCCCACGGCTCTCACCACCGGATGGGCGGAGGCTATCGCCGCAGCCATCACGGCAGTCGCGGCGTTCCGGCTGCCGCTGCTCGGCACTGTGGCGGTCGGCGTGGTGTTGGTGGTGGTGCTGCGGAATGTGCTTTGATATGGCACTCCCGCTGTCAGTCCGGGCCGCGAAGCGAAGCCCGAAATGACAGTGGTGAGCCTTAGCCGATTGCCCGCGTCGCGTCCTCAAGCCACGCACGCGTTTCAACATCGAGGTTCGGTCCAATCTTCTCGCGCACGCTGACATGATAGGCGTTGAGCCACGCGATCTCGTCCGCAGTCATGATCGCAGGCTCCACCAGGCGCAGGTCGATGGGCGTGAAGGTAAGCGTCTCGAAACCCAGCATCTCGCGGTCGCCGCCGGGGATCGTGCGAGGCTCCACGAGGATGAGGTTTTCGATGCGGATGCCGTAGGCGCCGGGCTTGTAGAAGCCGGGCTCGTTGGACAGCATCATGCCGATCTCCAGCGGCGTGTGCCCGGTCTTGGCGATGCGCTGCGGCCCCTCATGCACAGACAGATAGCTGCCGATCCCATGGCCGGTGCCGTGGTCGAAATCGAGGCCTGCCTCCCAGAGCGGCTTTCTTGCAAATGCGTCGATCTGCGCACCCGTCGTGCCCTTCGGAAACACGGCTTGGGCAATCGCGATATGGCCCTTCAACACCCGCGTGAAGCGGTCCTTCATCTCCGCTGTCGGCTCGCCCACGATGATGGTGCGGGTGATGTCGGTGGTGCCGTCCTCGTATTGCGCGCCGGAGTCTATCAGGAAGATCTGGTGCGGCTCGAGGGTGCGGTTGCTTGAGCTCGTGACGCGGTAATGGGGCAGAGCAGCATTCGGGCCTGCGCCCGAGATGCTTGGGAACGAGATATTCCTGAGCGCGCCTGTCTCGACCCGGAACGCTTCGAGGGCCTCGACAACATCGATCTCCGTCAGCTTGCCTGATGGAGCCTCGCGGTCGAGCCAAGCCAGGAACCGGGCAACTGCGACACCGTCGCGTAGATGCGCCGCATGGGAGCCTGCGATCTCGGCTGCGTTCTTCACCGCCTTCATGAGAGCGATCGGATCGGCTCCTACATCGACCGTAGCGCCTGCGGATTCGAGACGGCGGATCAGGGCCACGGCACCGGTGGCGGCATCGACGCGAACCTTGCCGCCCTTTTGCCCGAGGCCGTCGAGAGCGCTCTGGAAGGTGCCGATGGGCACGAAGTCGGCAAGATCACCGACCGCATTGCCAGCCTCGTTCGTCACCTTCACAGGATCGAAGAAGAGGCTCGCGCGGCCTTCTCTCGGAAGGATCGCATAGCCGAGGGGCAGGGGCGTGTGCCCCACGTCGCCACCACGCAGGTTGAAGGCCCAGGCGAGATTGTGCGGATCCGAGATCACAAGAGCGTCGATCTTGGCGTCTGCCATCTTCTTGCGGATGCGCTCCAGCTTGTCCGGGGCGGATTCGCCTGCGTACTCAGACGGATGAGGCCGCACGGGAGCTTGCGGCGGGGAAGGGCGGTCGATCCATATGACATCGACGAGGTTGATGTCGACAGGGCATAGCTTCCCACCCGCCCGGCCGACCGCCTGTTCCAGGCGCTTCAACCCGTCGCCGGTGAGAAGCCAGGGGTCGTAGGCGAGCGTGCCTCCAGCCGGTAGGTGCTCGGCAATCCACTCCTCAGGCGTGAAGTCGGCCAGCTGCACCGGTGTGATGACGGAGGTGTCCACCTGTTCGGCCGCCTGGACCGTATAGCGCCCATCGACCACGAGGGCGGCCTCGTTCCGCAGAATGACTGCCGTGCCTGCGGAGCCGGTGAAACCGGTGAGCCAGGCCAGACGCTCGGCGCTCTTCGGCACATACTCGCCCTGGTGCTCGTCGGCCCGGGGCACGATGAAGCCATCGAAGCCGCGACGGGCCATCTCGGCGCGCAGCTTGGCGATATGGGTAGGGCCTTGTGCGGGGGAAGTCGTGTCATCGAAGAATTGGAACTGAGCCATGCGAAGCAGCACCGAGGATCGGAGGTGAAGAGGGCGACACGCTATGCCGGAGCCAGAGCGGCTGCAACCATCATGCCCCTAAGAGATATGCTTGTTTCAACGGCCTATTGCCCTCTCAGCATGCGCTGAGTGCGTGAAAAATAATCTTTGCAGTTTTCTCTTTGCATTGGATGCATGGCTCGCATGTGATCTTATGACTACAACTAAAGTCGGACCGATCTTATCTTACTCCTAACGAAAACAGAGGAACGCTGAAGGGTTTCAGCGCCGACTGTTTCGAGGTGAGCCCATGACCACAGCTATTTTGTCTTCTGCCTTCACTCGTGACCTTCAAGCTCCTTCCAAGGTCTCGCAGATCGCAGGGCGCATCCTCAATGCTCTTGTCGAGAGCCGCACCAAAGCTGCTGAGCGGGAGCTGCGCCGCCACGAGGCTCTGATGGGGGATCTTGGGCGCAGGCAGGATCATTCAGCATCCTTCATCGACCAGTCCAATCTTCCGCCCTTTAAGATCTAACCGTCACATTACAAAGCGAGACATCACCATGATCATCATCGCCGCCATGAAGGCCATCCGCGAGGTCTGGGCCGATACCCTCAAGCTTCGTCGCGAACTCGCCAAGCGCTATCCGGGCGTCCTGGCTGAGTAAGCATAAACTTTGCGGGGCTGCGGACGAGCGCTGCCCCGCTTCAACACCAGAGCGGCCCAGCCCTCAAGATCATATCGGCGCTGCAGATACCAGCCCTGATGGGCATAGGTTGAGAGTACGCCGGGGACATCGCGGGCGAGCAGACCGGACAGGATGATCGTTCCATTATCGGTCGCCACCCGCGCCAGAGCCGGAGCCAGCATGCGCAGGGGTTTGGCCAGGATATTGGCAAACACCAGGTCGAAGTGCCCTGGGCGATCAGCCTCCACGTGCCGGATGCCTGGACCCACATAGAGCCTCATCCAAGCCCCGATCCCGTTGAGCCGGGCATTCTCCCGTGCCACGCGCACCGCTTCCGGGTCGATATCGCCGGCAACGACAGGCCGCTTCAGGACCTTTGCAGCCGCAAAGGCCAAGATGCCCGTCCCGGTGCCCACATCGAGCACATGGCGCGGCGTGCGCATCTTCAATTCATCCATGAATGCAAGCAGGCAGCCCTTGGTGGTGCCGTGATGGCCTGTGCCGAAGGCAAGACCGGCCTCGATCTCGATGGGGAGATCGCTGGGCCGCCTCTGCTCACGGTCATGGGAGCCATGAACGAAGATGCGTCCTGCTCGAACGGGCTTCAAACCTTCCAGCGAAGCCTTCACCCAATCCTTCTGCTCAAGGGGCAGGAAAACGCCCTTGTCTGCCTCCGCGCCGACGATCGGGCGCAGCAGGTTGCGGATCGCCGTTTCATCTGGCGGGTGCGCGAAATAGGCCTCCAGCATCCAGGGCCCGCCGTCCTCCGTCTCGAAGGACGCAACGGCCGTCTCGGCGGGATCGAAGATTTCCCCGATCATATCGGTCATGGCGCGCGCGGAGCGCTCATCCGTGGTGATGCGGAACAGATGGGTGGGGCGGTTGGGGTGTAGACCTTCAAGCATGCCGTCGCTTTAGAACATCAGGTCCAAAAGTGGAATGCACTTTTCCAAACGACTGTGGGGCACACGCGGCTGCAGGGCGTTGACCTCAGGGGGTTGGGCTTCTCCTCGCGGTTATATGGCAAAAAAGTGGAACATATGGGCTGCCCTCTGGTTAAGGGCATGAAAATAGTCCGCTTCAGGGCGGGCTGCTCTTTGCCATGAAAGCCATAGGAGGACACCATGGTAGACCATCCAGCGACGCCCCGAAATCTCGGTGATAAAGACGCGCCGCACATGTCTCCCGTCACCCCGGCCGAAGATGCACGCACCATCATGCTGAACCGCATCTCCTGGGGTGCCGTGCTGGCCGGCGTGGTCACGGCATTGGTGACGCAGCTCATCCTCAACATGCTTGGCATCGGGATCGGCGTGGCAACGCTCGATCCGGCGACGGGGGACAACCCGCAGGCCTCGACCTTCTCCATCGCGGCGGGCATCTGGTGGACGCTCTCGGGCATCATCGCCTCCTTTGCGGGTGGCTATCTGGCCGGCAGGCTCTCGGGCCGCCCAAAGGAGTCGACGGCAGGCTTCCATGGATTGATCGCCTGGGCAGCAACGACCTTGGTCATTTTCTATCTGCTGACCTCGACCCTCGGCAGCCTGCTCGGCGGTGCCTACAACACGCTGTCCAGTGCTGTGGGCGGCCTCGGTCGCACAGCGGTGCAGACCGCAGCACCAGCTCTGGCGCAAAACCCCGATCCGTTTGGTGCTATCGAGCAGCAAGTGCGTGATGCATCAGGCGGAAACGATCCTGCTCAATTGCGGGATACGGCCATCACGAGCCTGCGCGCCATGCTGACCGGTGATCAGGCCCAGGCCCAACAGGCGCGTGACCGCGCAACGGCCGCTCTGGCCCGTGCTCAGAACATCTCGCCTGAAGAAGCCCGCAACCGTGTCACGCAGTACGAGCAGCAATACCGGCAGACTGTAGATCGGGCAAAGCAGGCGGCTGACACTGCAGCTACGGGTGTTTCGACCGCCGCGCTTCTCGGCGCCCTCGGGCTCATCCTAGGCGCATTGGCCGGCTGGTTCGGCGGTCGCTCCGGCGCTGTCGATCCGACGATCACGTCGCGGCACCTCGCCGGCGAACGGCGCTAAAACAAGAACTGAAACAAAGCTGGCGCCGGTCCCTCAGACCCGCGCCAACTCCTTGGCTCCTTCGAGCACCTTGAGACGCTCCGCTTCCTTGAGCTTGTACTCGCGCTGCACATCCGTGATGTAATCGCGAACGATGGGCGCAGAATCGCGCTTGCGCGCCAGCTGCATGTGGAACACGAGCTGGCTGCCCGTCGTGAACATGGTCTCCGCGCTGATCAGATAAAACTCGAACATCCGACAGAAGCGCTCGTCATACATGGCGGCGATCTTCTCCCGGTTTGCCTCAAACCGGCGATGCCAATGGTTCAGCGTCTTAGCGTAGTGAAGGCGCAGGAATTCGAGATCCGTCACCCAGAGGCTGTTCTGCTCGACGACAGGAAAAACCTCCGACAGGGCAGGGGAATAGGCACCGGGAAAGATGTATTTGCGCAGCCAGGGGCTTGCAGTGCCGGGCGGGCTCATCTTGCCGATGGAATGCAGCACCATGAGGCCGTCATCATCGAGCAACGCGTTGATCTTCGCAAAGAACTCACCGTAATGATGCACTCCCACATGCTCGAACATGCCCACGGATACGATGCGGTCGAAGCGCTTCTCTACTTTGCGGTAATCGAGCAGCTCGAAGCGCACGCGGTCCGAGAGACCCGCACGCCGCGCCTTCTCGTTGGAGAGTTCGTATTGCTCCTTTGAGAGCGTGACCCCCGTGACGTCCACATCTTCCATTGCAGCGAGATAGAGCGCGAGATCGCCCCAGCCGCTGCCGATGTCGAGAACCTTCAGGCCTGGTTTCAGCTGAAGCTTCGAGGCGATGAGGCGAAGCTTGTTCTGCTGTGCTTCTTCCAGCGTTTCTTCATCGTTGACGAAGTACGCACAGGAATACTGCATGCCCTTGTCGAGGAAGAGTTTGTAGAAGTCGTTCCCGAGATCATAGTGATGCGCCACGTTCTGTTGCGCCTTGCCCACAGGATTGGCCTGCTGGAACCGCTTCACCCCACGGGAGACTCGCTTGAGCACGCTCTGTAGCGGGTAGTTGGCTAATGTTGAGCGGTTCATCGAAAAGAGATTGAGAAAGTCCCGCAAGCCCGAGCCATCCTCGAAGCTCATGCGACCATCCATGTAGGCTTCACCCGCGTGCAGTTCCGGATTGAGGAACAGCTTGTGATAGAGTGAGCGATCCGTGAGACGCATGGTGACATTCGGCCCAGGCTTTTCCCCTCCGAAGATGTGCACGCCGCCTTCCGCATCGATCACCTTCAGCGTGCCGCTGCGCACGAACGATTTCAGCATGTGAGACAAGGGGAACATAGGGGCCTCTTCAGAATATCCGTTCGCGCCGGATGGTTTCACAGTTGCCCGCAGGTGGCTAGAGGGTGCGAACGCAGATCAGAATTGGTCTAAAGTACAGGAAAGCCGGCCTAATTTGGGAACAACCATGAGTCGCTCCGGTTGGAAGGCTGACTCTTGTGGGGCTGAGAGTCGCCACTCAATCCATCATACAGGAGCAGCCGATGTTCTTCCGTCAGAAGCAGATGGCGTATCACGCCAAGCCTGAAAAACCCGATCCGAACTTCGCCAAGATGCTTCAGGAACCCCTTGGTGGACAATGGGGCGAGATCAGCGTGATGATGACCTATCTCTTCCAAGGTTGGAACTGCCGCGGTCCTCAGAAGTACAAAGACATGATCATGGATATCGGCACCGAGGAGATCGGCCATGTCGAGATGCTCGCCACCATGATTGCCCGGCTTCTTGAAACCTCGCCTGTCGAGACCCAGGAAGGTGCGGCTCAGAACTCCCTCGTTGGCGCCATCATGGGTGGAGCCCGGGTTGAGGATGCCATCATGGCCGGCATGAACCCGCAGCATGTTATCGTGGCCGGCTCCGGATCCCGTCCGGTCGACAGCTCCGGCAATCTCTGGAACGCCGGCTTCATGACCGCAAGCGGCAACCTTCTGGCCGATTTCCGCTTCAACGTGACGGCAGAAAGCCAAGGCCGCCTTCAGGTTGCCCGTCTCTACAACATGACGAACGACACCGGCGTCAGAGACATGCTGTCCTTCCTGATCGCCCGCGACACCATGCACCAGAACCAGTGGTTGGCTGCCATTCGCGAACTGGAAGAGGACGGGCTCGAGATGACACCTGTGCCGTCGAACTTCCCCCAAGAGCTCGAGAAAGGCGAAGTCGCCTATCAGTTCCTCAATCACTCCGAGGGAACGGAAAGCCAGCAGGGACGCTGGGCTCAAGGACCCGCGCCGGACGGTAAGGGAACCTTCACCTATGTGGATCGCCCGCCGGCTTACACGGAGGATGAGGGCCAGCTCAATCCGGTCGATCCGAGGATGTACGGCACACCGCCCATGCCGGTGCCGCCTGCCGCTGCGGAGTAATCTTTCTTTCCCGGTTGTACTGCGTCATGCCCGGCCTTGTGCCGGGCATTATCGTTGCCTACCCCAGCGACTCGACGAAGCTATCCAGCACCATCTTGCGCCCAGCCTTATCGAATTCGACGGTGAGCTTGTTGCCGTCTACCGCCTCGATGGTGCCAGGACCGAACTTGGTGTGCAGGACGCGCCCTCCAACTGCGAACCCCGATCCGCCGCTGGATTTGGCCACCAACTCGCCTTCGATCAGCATCGGGCCGCGCCGGTCGGTCGAACGGCGGCCTGAGTAGCCGCCATCGTCCGTGCTGGCACGATGCGCCTGGGCGCGCTGCCAGCCGGGAGTCTGATAGGATGAGCCGCTGAAAGGCTGCATCCGGTCGAAGCGCGAGCCGCCATAGGAGAAGTTGGCAGGAGCCTCCATGATCTCCACATTCGTTTCCGGGAGATCGTCGACGAAGCGGCTTGGAACGGTTGAGTTCCACAGACCATGGATGCGCCGATTGGATGCGAAGTAGATTTTGGCCCGGCGCCGGGCGCGGGTGAGGCCCACATGGGCAAGCCGGCGCTCCTCCTCCAAGCCTGCCCGCCCGCTCTCGTCGAGAGCACGCTGGTTGGGAAAGAGACCTTCCTCCCATCCGGGCAGGAAGACCGTGTCGAACTCCAGGCCCTTGGCGGCGTGGAGCGTCATCAGGCTCACGCGTTCGACGGTATCAGACTCGTTGGCCTCCATGACGAGGGAGACGTGCTCAAGGAAGCTTTGCAGGTCCGGAAACTCCTCCATGGAGCGCACAAGCTCCTTGAGGTTTTCCAGGCGTCCTGCCGCATCCGCCGACTTGTCCTTCTGCCACATGTCCGTGTAGCCGGATTCCTCCAGCACCGTTTGCGCGACCTCGGATTGGGACTTGGTCTCGGATAGCTTGGCCCAGCGGCCGAAGGAGATGAGGAGGTCGCGCAGCGTAGCGCGGGGCTTGGGCTTCAGCTCGTCGGTCTCGACGATGAAGCGGGCAGCCTCCACGAGCGGCACGCGGGCCGCGCGAGCATGGTTGTGCAGCACCTGGATTGTGGCATCGCCCAAGCCGCGCTTGGGCACATTGACGATGCGCTCGAAGGCCAGATCGTCCGCAGGCTGATTGACGACACGAAGATAGGCCAAAGCATCACGAATTTCCGCCCGCTCATAGAAGCGCGGGCCACCGATGACGCGGTAGGGGACGCCCAGCGTCACGAGCCGGTCTTCGATCTCGCGCATCTGCGCCGAGATGCGGACCAGGATCGCGATTTCGGAGAGAGGGTGCTTCTTGGCGTGCAGCGCCTCAATCTCCTCGCCGATGAGGCGGGCTTCGTCCTCCGAGTCCCAGGCGCCGGTGATGGACACCTTTTCGCCCGGCTCGTCCTCGGTGCGCAGGGTCTTTCCGAGGCGGCCCTGGTTCTTGGCGATGAGGCCGGAGGCCGCGGACAGAATGTGGCCTGTGGAGCGGTAGTTGCGCTCAAGCCGGATCACGGTCGCGCCGGGAAAATCGTGCTCGAAGCGCAGGATGTTGTCGACCTCGGCGCCGCGCCAGCCATAAATCGACTGGTCGTCGTCGCCCACGCAGCAGAGATTTTTGCGCGCTTGGGCGAGCAGCCTCAGCCAGAGATACTGGGCGACGTTGGTGTCCTGGTATTCGTCCACCAGCATGTAGCGAAAGCGGTTCTGGTACTGCTCCAGAATGTCCGGGTGCTCGCGCCAGAGGCGCAGGCATTCGAGCAGAAGGTCGCCGAAATCAACCGCGTTCAGGGTCTTGAGGCGGTCCTGATACGCCCGGTAGAGCCGTCCGCCTTTCCCGTTGGCGAAGGCGCCGGCCTCTCCGGCAGCAACCTGATCGGGACCGAGGCCCCGGTTCTTCCAGCCGTCGATATGGGCGGCGAGCTGACGGGCTGGCCAGCGCTTCTCATCGATGCCCTCGGCCTCAATCACCTGCTTCATCAGGCGAAGCTGGTCGTCCGTGCCCAGGATCGTGAAGTCTGAGCGCAGGCCCACC